>NZ_JBSGDP010000084.1:0-24300 GCF_053602435.1 Nocardia sp. NPDC004415 | reverse complement strand
CGTAGGCGACGAAGGAGCAAGCAACGGCCTCCCATCGGCGGGACATAAGGGGCCGCGAACTCGAGCGCGCCAGCGCTCCAACAAGCACGGGGGCTCGCACCAGCGGGCTGAGAGGACGGCTAGCCCATTTCGGGCGGTCAGGGCTGTCGACCGTATGAACCTGACCGGGTAATGCCGGCGTAGGGAGGAACCACCATGGGCACAGCCACGTCTGTCACCACCGGCCCCATCGAGGGCAGCGTCAAGCACTACAAAGAGGTCGATGGCCTGCGCATTCCGGTGCGCCGGATCAATTTGACCAATGGGACCACGTTCGACGTCTTCGACACTTCCGGCCCGTACACCGACGACACGGCGGTGATCGATCTCGAGGCCGGTCTACCCAAGCTGCGCGACGAGTGGGACCGGCCCACCGTCGACGGCCCGCCCACCCAGCTGCACTGGGCGCGCCAGGGCATCGTCACCCCGGAGATGCGTTTCATCGCCGCCCGCGAGGGCGTCGCGCCGGAACTGGTGCGCGAGGAGGTCGCCGCCGGTCGCGCGGTGATCCCGGCCAACCACAGGCACCCGGAGCTCGAGCCGACCATCATCGGCAAGAAGTTCCTGGTCAAGATCAATGCCAATATCGGCAACTCGGCGGTGTCGTCCTCGATCGCCGAGGAAGTCGAGAAGATGGTGTGGGCCTCGCGCTGGGGCGCCGACACCATCATGGACCTGTCCACCGGCAAGAACATCCACGAGACCCGCGAGTGGATTCTGCGCAATTCCCCCGTCCCGATCGGCACCGTGCCGATCTACCAGGCGCTGGAGAAGGTGAACGGCGATCCCACGAAGCTCACCTGGGAGTTGTACCGCGACACCGTGATCGAGCAGTGCGAGCAGGGCGTGGACTACATGACCGTGCACGCGGGCGTGCTGCTGCGTTACATCCCGCTCACGGCCAAGCGTGTCACCGGCATCGTCTCGCGCGGCGGGTCCATCATGGCAGCGTGGTGTCTGGCCCATCACCAGGAATCGTTCCTGTACACACACTTCCGCGAACTGTGCGAGATCCTGGCGCGCTACGACGTCACCTTCTCCCTCGGTGACGGTCTGCGTCCCGGCTCCATCGCCGACGCCAACGACGCGGCCCAGTTCGCCGAACTACGCACCCTGGGTGAGCTCACCAAGATCGCGAAATCCTATGGCGTGCAGGTGATGATCGAGGGCCCCGGTCACGTGCCCATGCACAAGATCGTGGAGAACGTGAAGCTCGAGGAAGAGCTCTGCGAGGAAGCCCCGTTCTACACCCTGGGCCCGCTGGCCACCGATATCGCGCCCGCCTACGACCACATCACCTCCGCCATCGGCGCCGCGATCATCGCCCAGGCGGGCACCGCCATGCTCTGCTACGTCACCCCGAAGGAGCATCTCGGCCTGCCCAACCGCGACGACGTCAAGGTCGGCGTGATCACCTACAAGATCGCCGCCCACGCCGCCGACCTGGCCAAGGGCCACCCGCACGCCCAGGACCGCGACAACGAATTGTCCAAGGCCCGTTTCGAATTCCGCTGGCACGACCAGTTCGCGCTCTCGCTCGACCCGGATACCGCCCGCGAATACCACGACGAGACACTGCCCGCCGAGCCCGCCAAGACCGCCCACTTCTGCTCCATGTGCGGCCCCAAGTTCTGCTCCATGCGTATCTCCGCCGACGTGCGCGAATACGCCGAGAAGCAGGGCCTCACCGACGTGGCGGCCATCGAGGCGGGCATGGCCGAGAAGTCCGCCGAGTTCGCCGACCAGGGCAACAAGGTCTACCTGCCGGTCGTCTGATCCCCGGTATCCGGCCCGCGCGTATCGACTTTCGTAGGGGGCGGTCGATCCGTTCGGCGGCATCGCCGGGGTGGGCCGGATACCTAGTTTCGGTGCATGCGCAACAGAGTTGGGGTGCTGGTCACCCTGGCCGGGGTCGTCGGCGGGCTGTTCCTGCCGACGACCGCCACGGCCGAACCCACGCGAAATGCCTTGTCCACCCATGCGTTCGATGAGTTCTTGGCGCGCGCGGCGACCGATACCGGACTGCCGGGAGTCTCGGCGGTGATCACGAGGGACGGGCAGATCGTGCACGCGGCGGGATATGGGCACGACTCCACCGGCGCGGCGATCACCGCCCACACCCCTATGCGTGTCGCCTCGCTGACCAAGGCTTTCACGGCCATGGCGGTGATGACGCTGGTCGAGGACGGCGCCATCGGACTGGACCGGCCGGTGGCGGACCAGCTGCCCGAGTTCCGCACCGCCGATCCGCGCTCGGACCGAATCACCGTGCGCCAGTTGCTGAACCAGACCTCGGGCTTGTCCGACCGTGGCGCCGATATCGGCGCCACCGCGACCGCCGGGTCGCTCCAGCAGTACACCGCCACCCTCCGGACCGCGACACTCACCGCCGAGCCGGGCACCCGCTGGGCCTACACGAACGTCAACTACAACCTCGCCGCACGCCTGGTCGAGGTGGCGAGCGGATCGGACTTCGGGGAGTTCGTGCGGCAGCGCATCTTCACCCCCCTCGGCATGCCGGATTCAGCCCTCGACGACGACACCATCACTCCGGCAGCCGGTTTCAACTCCCTGTTCGGCCAGTGGATCGCCCGCGCCGAACTCCCCGGCTTCCTCGACGGCAGCGGCGGCGTGATCACCACCGCCGCCGACCTGGGCCGCTGGCTGATCAGCCAATCCGGCGACGGCCCGCAACTGGTACGCCCCGAAAGCCTGGCACTGATGTACGCCCCGACCCCGGTGCGCGACTACGGCATGGGCTGGGGCCTCGACACCGACCACGGCGCACCGCTGATCACCCATTCCGGCAACCTGTTCACCTACACCTCGGCCGCCGCGCTGGACCCGTCCACCGGCTACGGCTTCGCGGTCCTGGTCAACAGCGCCGCTCTGCACGACGACGCGTACGAGATCCTCACCGGGCTGGTCGCACTGGGCCGGGGCGAGCATCCCGCACCGCTGGTGGACACCCGGCTGCGCATGGAAGCCGTCCTCGTGGCGGTCATCGCGGGCGCGCTGGGGCTCGGTGTCGCCGGGGTGGTCCGCGCCCGCCGGTGGGCCGACCGGCGCGGGCACTCCCGATGGTGGTGGACGGTGCTGCGTTGCCTGCCCGCCGCCGCGCCGATCGCGCTGTTCGCGGCCTTCCCTCAGGCGTTGTCGGTGCTGATGAACGGGCGAACGGTGACCTGGGCGCAACTCACCTACTTCCCCGCCCCACTCACCATCACCCTGCTGACCTGCGCATTCGCCGGTGCGGCGACCCTGATCGCCCGCCTGCTCCGGCTGCGCTCGCTAGGCTCGCTCCGATGAGGAACTACGCCGGGCTCACGCTGATCGCGGCCGCGTGCGCGCTCAACGGCTTCTTCCTCGACGCCCTGCCCGCCTGGCGCCAGGCAGTGTTCGCCGGGCTCGCCGTCGCCGCCTATCTGTACGGCCGCCATGTGCCGGTCGGCCGGGGCTGGCTGGTGCAGGCAGTCGTCGCGGTACCCGCGCTGGTCTATTGCGCGGTGGATTTCTCCGTCGGCGTCGGGGCGATGCTGAGCCAGGGGGTGTTCGTCGTGTTGCCGTGGCTGGCCGGTCGGTTCCGCGGGCAGCAGGCGGAGCTGATCGTCGTGGGCCGGGAGCGGGTCGCGCGGCTCGAACAGGAGCAGACGCTCCTCGCCGAACGGGTCGCCCTGGCCGAGCGTGCCCGCATCGCCGCCGACATGCACGATTCGCTCGGGCACGATCTCGCCCTCATCGCCCTGCAAGCCGGTGCGCTCGAACTGTCCGCCGACCTCACGGAGCCGAACCGCGCTGCCGCGCAACGGCTACGGGCCGCCGCCGTCACCGCGACCGATCGCCTGCGCGGCACCGTGGCGGTGCTGCGGGACGGTGCCGCGTCGTCCACGCCGCGCGACGAGCCCGTCAGCGCGCTGGTTCAACGCGCTGTCGACGCGGGCATGCGGGTCGACCTGCGTCTCCCGGAGGATGGAGATCCTTTGCCGCCCTTGACAGATCGCGCGATCTACCGGGTGGTCCAGGAATCCCTCACCAATGCCGCCCGCCACGCACCCGGCGCTGCGGTGACGATCTCCGTCGACCGGACACCGGAAGACACCACCATCACCATCGCGAATCCCCTCCGCGACAGCGCAATCCCCGCGATCGAGCGCGAGGCCGCCGGACGTCGGCCTGGGAGCGGCCTCGCCGGACTGCGCGAGCAAGCCCACCTGGTCGGGGGCACTTTGGCCGCAGGTCCCGAAGGCCACGACTTCGTCGTACGAGCCCAGTTCCCGGCGGCAGCACCATGATCCGCGTCCTGCTCGCCGACGACGAGATGATGATCCGCGCCGGTATCCGTTCGATCCTCACCACCGACCCCGGCATCGAGGTCGTCGCCGAGGCCGGTGACGGCCGCGAAGCGGTCGAACTGACCCGCGCGCACCGGCCGGATGTGGTGCTGATGGATGTGCGGATGCCGCGACTGGACGGTCTGACCGCCGCGGCCCAGGTGCGGGACCTGGCCGCCGTCATCATCCTCACCACCTTCGACGAGGACGACTACGTCACCGCCGCACTCGACGCGGGCGCCGCCGGATTCCTGCTCAAGGCGTCCGACCCCCGGGAACTGCTGCTCGGTGTCCACGCGGTCGCCGGCGGCGGTGCCTACCTGTCACCGCGTATCGCGAAGAAGGTGATCGCCCGCTGGGACGGTGGCGGCTTCGCGAACGGGTCCGCGGCGCGGGCACGGATCGCCGGGCTCACCGAACGGGAGCGCGCCGTGCTCGCCGGGGTCGGGCGCGGCCTGTCCAACCAGGACATCGGCGCGGAGCTGTTCGTGGCGGAGTCCACGGTGAAGGCGCACGTCAGCGGCATCCTGCGCCGCCTCGGCCTGAACAACCGCGTCCAGGCCGCCGTCCTCGCCCACGAGGCAGGACTCACCGGCCGCTGACATGCCCCCGGATTTCGGGGGCATCGCGTATCCACGCCGGTCAGTAAGGTGCAGGCATGTCTGCTCGTATGAAACGTCTCGCCGCCGGTGCCCTCGCGGCCGCCGCCGTGTCCATCGCCGCCCCGCTCGGGACCGCCCAGGCGGCCGCGCCGCTGCCGGTGGCCGACAGTGGGTCCTCGTCGCTGGGATGCACGTCCACCGACATCAACCCGTGCCCGATCCGTCCGCTGCTCGACCTGTGGACCTCGCTGCTGAGCGGTTCCTCCGGCGGCGGTCAGTAGGACCCCACCCCGGCCCCCGGGTAGCGTCGGCGGTATGGCCGATGCCTTCTATCTTCCGGACCCGGCTGATCCGGGCCGGTTCGAGTCGACTGAGCTCACCCGGGGGCCGTGGTCGCCCGACGCGCAGCATGCCGGGCCGCCCTCTGCGCTGCTCGGGCACGTGATCGAACGGTGCGCCCCGCGCGACGGGTTCCAGGTGGGCCGGGTCGCGGTGGAGATCCTCGGGCCGGTGCCGCTGGCCCCGTTGACCGCGCGGGCGGAGGTGGTGCGGTCGGGGCGCAGTGTGGAGCTGATCGAGGCGACGCTGTCCACCGAGCGCGGGCCGGTCATGCGGGCCACCGCGTGGCGGCTCAAGCTCGCCGATCCGCCACTCGACCTGCCGGTGGAATTCCTGCCCAGCGGCTCCCGGACCCTGCCCGCGGAGACCGCACCGGAGATGTTCCCGTCGGATCAGCCGGTCGGCTTCCACACCGGCATCGAATACCGGTTCACCGCAGGCACTTTCGCGCAGCCCGGTCCGGCGGTGTGCTGGATCCGGTTGAAGTACCCGATCGTCGCGGGGACCACGCCGAGTCCACTGGAACGCACCCTGGCCGCCGCCGATTCCGGCAATGGCGTGAGCTCGGTGCTGGATTGGTCGAAGTACCTGTTCATCAATACCGATCTGACCGTGTCTCTGCACCGCCACCCGGTCGGCGAATGGGTCTGTCTGGACGCGGTCACCCATCCCCAGCCGCACGGCATCGGTCTGGCCGAATCGGCCCTGTTCGACGAGACCGGGCCGATCGGCCGCAGTACTCAAACGCTGCTCATCGCCCCGCGCGGGTAGTCCGTGCGCGGTGTCCGGACCCGCTACCAGGCCGGACTCGCGTCACTGCTCGATCCGTCCGTCCGGCTCAGCCGTCCAGGTGCCTGCGTAGCGCGTCGAGCGGTCCGTCCCAGTCCCTGGCCAGCGCCGCCAGGAACTGCTGAGCCACCCGCATGGGCGCCGAGTCGAGGCGGTAACGCACCCGGCGCCGCTCCCCCGGTTCCGCGACCACCAGGCCCGCATCGGCCAGCAGCGCAAGGTGTTTGGCGATCGCCTGCCGGGTGATGGGCAGGCGATCGGCCAGGTCGGTCGCGGTGGCGGGGCCGTCGGCGGAGAGCGTGGCCAGTACCGCGCGCCTGCTCGGATCGGCCAGCGCGACGAAGACCCGCTCGGCGGTGGCCTCCGGTTCAGGCCGCATCGAGGTATTCGACCAACTCACCCAGTTCACTCTTCCAGCCGTCGGTGTTGCCGCCGAAGGCCGCCTGGTACGCGTCCTCGGGCAGCTGCGCGAAACCGCTCTCCACCACCGTCAATCGCGTGCCCGCACCGGCCGGTTCCAGGGTGAACTCCACGTAGGTGCGCCGCGGGTCGTCCTCGGGCAGGCCGTAGATCTGCCAGGTGAAGCCGAACACCGAGGGTTCTTCCACTCGTTCCACCCGCATGTTCGCCACGTGGCCGCCCTCGGTCCACGTCATCCGCGCCGCGCCGCCGGGACGCAGGTCGATGGTGGCGGTGTCGCCGAACCAGCTCGCGAGTCCTTCCGCGGTGGTGATCGCGGCCCACACCTTCACCGGCGGATGGGCGAGCTCGACGGTCCGCACGATCTGATCTGGAAAGCCCATGATCTCCTCCTTTATAGCAACCTGTTAGTTGCTATCCAATATATAGCAACCACTTGATTGCATCAAGGGCGGTCTTGGAGTATTCGTGCAATCGACTTGCCGCCAGTCAGTTTCGTGACCGCACGGCGCCGAATCGCACGACTACGCCAGCCTGCGGTGGAAACGACGGCGCCGGACCACACGCTCGACCTCGTCGGCGCACTCGTCGAGATGGTGCAGGATGTCGTGCGCCGAGTACCGGAGCACGAACCAGCCGTGGATCACCAACCAGTTCTGACGGCGACGGTCGCGACGAAACGTCATCCGGTCGCTGTGGTACTCCCACCCATCGATCTCCACCACCGTCCGGCTCCGCAGGTCGACGAAATCGCAGAAGAACGGGCCGATCGATTCGTTCGGCGACAGCGACAGATCGCGGCGAGCCAGCGCCCGCGCGAACAGGCGCTCGGGTTCGGACAGCGACCGTCGCGCCGCCTGCCGCAATTGTTTACGCAAGAGCGGAACACCTGCCCTGCCCGTCGCGCACAGGCTCGACAACGCGGCCGGGTCGACCGTGCGGAACAGGTGGTCGTCGATCAGCCGGTCGGCCTCGGGCTCCGGGAGCACGGTCAGGCAGTCGAGCACAGTCTGCGCGGCGGTGGTCACCGGGAATTCGGCGAGGTCGTCCAGGACATCGGCGGGGAGGTCGCGGCGGTAGAGGCGCAGCCAGGGCGGCGTCTTGCGGTAACGCGACGGCGGGACTGTCGCTTCGAACACCTCCGGTTCGGGCAGCATCGCGTGCAGCCATGCCGAGGTCCGGTGGCTCAGATGCGCGTCGGGTAGCCATTCGACGATCGCCGCGCAGCGCGCCACTGCCGTCGGCGTGCCCTCGCAGTAGACACCCGGGAGCAGCCGGACGTATCGACCCCGGCGGCATCGATCACCGATCGTGCTCGACGCGATACCCTCCGCGACCAATTGCGCGCGTGTGACGACCCTGTCCATGTGGGGAGTCTGCGCCGTGCCGTCACGAGAATTCCGCCACCGAGCGAGGGTTGGGGATAAGTCGGGGGTGTGGAGGAATGGCGTAGACGTGCGAAACGACCTCCTCCAGTCAGGATTTCGAATGCCGACCGGCCGATCGCACGATCATGCCGGTCCTTACCGAGGTCAGTGTCCGCCGGTGACCCGGAAACCGCGCGGGACCAGCAGGACGGTGCCGACGGCGACCCCGGCGATGACGACGGCGGAGATGACGGAGGTGGTGGTCAGGGCGGAGTCGAAGGCGTGTTCGGCGGCGTGCAGGAGATCGGTGCGGGCCGGTTCGGGGAGGTCCTCGGCGACCTCGGCCGCGCCGCCGACCGAACCGGCGGCCTGGTCGAGCCGGTCGGGCGGGACGGGCAGATTCGTCATGTGCTGACTGAAGATGCGGGCGTGCAGGCTGCCGAGCAACGCGACACCGAAGCCGACGCCGACCTCGTAGTTGGTCTCCTCCACCGCACCCGCCTGGCCCGCGCGGTCGGCGGGCACGGCACCGACCAGCACGGCGGCCGCCGCGGTCACCGCCATGCCGTCGCCGAGGCCGAAGGAGACCAGGACCAGCGCGATCACCGGATAGGTCGTCGGTTCCGGGCTCACCGCCAGCAGCAGGAAGCCCAGCGCCACCGCGCCGAGACCGACGCCGAGCACTGTGCGCACCCCGAGTTTCTCCATCAGGAACGGGGTGAGCAGCGAGGCGGTGAGCAGGGTGAGCGCGGCGGGCAGCATGCGGATACCGGCCTGCGAGGGGCTGTAGCCGTGGACGTATTGCAGCCACAGCGACACCAGGAACATGGCCGCGCCGATGGCCATCATGGCCAGCAAGGTGGCGACCGCCGCCGCGGTGAAGGCGCCGTTACGGAAGAGCCGCACATCCAGCAGCGGGTCGGTGGCGGTGAGCTGACGGCGCACGAACCACACCATCGCGGCGAGGCCGAGCAGCAGGATCGCCCAATCGACCGCGCTCGCCTCGCCTTTGGCGAGATGCTTGATTCCCCAGGCCAAGCACACGATCCCGGTGATCGAGAGCGCCGCGGCGAACCAGTCGAGCCCACCGGCCTGCGGCGCCCGGTATTCCGGCAGCACCCACAGCCCCACCAGTACCGTCACCAGCACGACCGGCACGTTCAGCCAGAAGGCCGACGCCCAGCCGAAGTGCTCGACCAGGAAGCCGCCGATGATCGGCCCGACCGTCGCGCCGACACCCGCGACCGCGGCCCAGATCCCGATGGCCATGGTGCGCTCGCGCGCGTCGGTGAAGATATTGCGGATCAGCGAGAGCGTGGAGGGCATCACCATGGCGCCACCGACGCCGAGCAGCACACGTCCACCGATGAGCTGGGCCGAAGTGGTCGCGGTCGCGGCGATCACCGAGGCGATGCCGAAGAGCACGAAACCGCTGAGGAACAACAGCTTCCGGCCCACCCGGTCGCCGATGGCGCCCGTGGTGATGAGCAGGCCGCCGAGCACCAGACCGTAGATGTCGATGATCCACAGCTGTTCGAGCGGGCCGACCTGGAGGTCGTCGATGAGCGAGGGCAGCGCGACATTGAGAATCGTGGCGTCCATCGCGACCAGCAACAGACTGGCGCACAGCACGCCGAGCATCACCCATCGCACCGCACCGTAACTCCGCGCTTCGGCCACCGGTTCACCTCGCGTCGTCGCCGCATCTCCGCCACCGTCAACCTACCGACCGCACCCGTCCGGCCGCGGCAACCAGCAACCTCCCGGCACGTCCGCCGCCGGACCCGGCCTCAGCGCTCGGGCAGCACCGCGTCGACGAGCGTGCGGGCGGCCCGGGTGGTGCGTTCCCGGTCGCCGGTGATCAGCCGATCCTGGATGATCCCGCGCATCCCCGAGATGAGCAGCGTCGCCACCACCTCGGGGTCCTCGGCGAGACCCGTGCGGCCCAGCGCGGCCGCGAACGCGGTGACGAAGGTGGCGATGGCGGCGTCCGCGTAGTCCCGGTACGGCGAATCGGGAGCGCAGGCGGCACCGAGTACCTGGAGCAGCACGCGCACGCTGTCGGTCTCGGCGCCGTCGGCATTGAGGTCGAAGAAGCCGAGCAGCCGGTCGCGCAGCTGGGCCGCCTCGGTGACGTCGGCGAACACCGCGCCCACGTCGGGCCGCTGCGTGGCCAGGGCCTGGACCAGCAGTTCCTCCTTGGTCCCGAAGTAGTAGATGAGCATGCGCGAGCTGGTGCCGAGGGCGGCGGCCAGCGGTCGCAGCGACAGCTCGGCCAGACCGTTGGCGGCGATATAGGCGACGACACCGGCCAGCAGTTCGGCGCGCTTGCGATGGTCGAGAGGACGGGCCATGGGTTGACTGTAGCGAGTGCTACAGGTATTCATGACGCCATGACTGTACCGATCGCTTCAGAAACTCGGGACGACGTCGTGGTGACGGGATACGCGGCGACCACCGCCCTGGCCGACACCATGGACGAGACCTGGGTGCGGCTGCTGCGCGGGGAGAGCGGAATCCGCGCGCTGGCACCGGAATTCCTCGCCGAACACGATCTGCCGGTACGGATCGGCGGCCCGCTGGTGACCCCACCGGACGCCGAGCTGACGCGCGTCGAGCAGCGTCGGCACTCCTACGTCGAGCGCATGGCGCTGGCACTCGGCCGCCAGGTCTGGCAGGCGGCGGGCGCACCCGGGGTCGACCCGGAACGACTGGCCGTCGCGATCGGTACCGGGCTCGGCGGCGGTGACGCGCTGATCGACGCGGTCGACGCCATGCGGGCGGGTGGCTATCGCAAGGTGTCGCCGCTGGCCGTGCCGATGGTGATGCCGAACGGGCCCGCGGCCACGGTCGGGCTCGAAATCGGCGCGCGGGGCGGGGTTTTCGCGCCGGTGTCGGCGTGCTCGTCGGGCTCGGAGGCCATCGCGCACGCCTGGCGGCTGATCCGCACCGGCGAGGCGGATGTGGTGGTCACCGGCGGCGTCGAGGGGCATATCGACCCGGTGCCCATCGCCGGGTTCGCCATGATGCGGGCGATGAGCACCCGCAACGACGCACCCGAGCGCGCGTCGCGGCCGTTCGAGCGCGACCGCGACGGGTTCGTCTTCGGGGAAGCCGGGGCACTGCTGGTCCTGGAATCCGAGCGGCACGCGAAAGCCCGCGGCGCCCGGGTGCACGGCCGCGTACTCGGCGCGGGCATCACCTCCGACGCCTTCCACATCGTGGCCTCCGATCCTGCGGGCACCGGCGCCGCGCGGGCCATGCGCAAGGCGATACAGACTGCGGGACTTCAGCCTTCGGAGATCGGGCACGTGAACGCGCACGCCACCTCGACCCCGGTGGGCGATGCTTCCGAGGCCGCGGCCATCACCGCCGTCACCCCACACGCCCCGGTCTACGCGCCGAAATCCGCGCTCGGCCATTCGATCGGCGCGGTGGGCGCGCTGGAATCACTGATCACCTTGCTGAGCCTGCGTGAGCAGATCGTCCCGCCCACACTGAATTTCGACAATCCCGACCCCGCGATCGAACTCGACATCGTGGCCGGTTCCGCGCGTCCACAGCGGATGGACTACGCGGTGAGCAATTCGTTCGGCTTCGGCGGACACAATGTCGCCCTCACCTTCGGCACAGCGTGACGGCGCCCCCGATCCGCGAATCAGGGGCGCCGCGTAGGGTTTTCGTCAGGGCTTGTCGAATCGGGTGTCGACGAAGGACTTGAAGTCGACCTTGCCGGGCAGGGCCTTGGCGTCGGTGAAGGCGTCGGCGATCTCCTGCTCGGAGGCCACCACGTCGTCGGTGAGCTTGATCGGCTCCTTGATCGAGCGGGTCCAGGTGGTGCGCGAGGCGTCGACGCTGATCTGGGTGAGCTCGGCGTACTTGGTCGACCAGGTGTCGAGGTTGTCCGAGGACCACTTGGTGGCGGCGGCGTAGCGCTGGAAGAAGTCGGCGAGAGCGGCGGACTTGCACGCGTCGGCGACGGTCTTGTTGCCCGCGACCCAGAAGTTGTAGCCGTTGGCGGCCTGGTCGGCGGTGGCGATCGACTTGGCGCCGATCTCCTTCTCCGCGATGGCGGTGTAGGGGTCCCAGGTGGCCCAGGCTTCGACATCGCCGCGGGTCAGCGCGGTGTAACCGTCGGCGGGCGAGAGGTAGACCGGCTCCACATCGCTGAGCGACAGGCCCGCCTTCTTCAGTTGCAGCAGCAGATTGGCATTGGCGGAGCTGCCCTTGTAGACGGCGACCTTCTTGCCCTTGAGCCCGGCTACCGAGTTCACCGTCGAGTCCTTGCCGACCAGGATCGCGTCACCCTTGCCGGTGGCCGAGAGCGCGCCGACGATCTTCACATCGGCGTCGGCGGCCGCGCCGAAGATGACCGGGGTGTTGCCGGTCTGGGCGATATCGATACCGCCCGCGCTGGCCGCCTCGACCAGCGGGAGCCCGGCGGTGAAGGTGGAGAACTCGATCTTGTACGGCAGGTTCTCCAGCTGTCCCGATGCCTTGAGCAGCACCTCGATCGAAATCGCCTTCTGGTCGCCGACTTTCAGCGTGACGGTACTGAGGTCGACCGGACCCGAGGGCGCCGCGTCGGTGGCCGCGTCGTCACCGCAGGCGCTCAGCGAGAGCGCGGCGACGACGGCGAGGGCGAGCCCGGCCAGGCGAGACTTCGGAGTGCGTTTCACAGGAACTACTTTCGTGCGTCGGGTGGAGCGGTCGGCGCGGTGCGCCGGGTGGGTGGGTCAGTGGGTGACGCCGAGCAGCGTGAGCAGCTGGGTGGCGTAGTCGGCGACCTCCGGCGAACCCGCGGTGCGCGGGCGGGGCAGGTCGATGGACACGTCGGCGGCGATGCGGCCCTCGTCCAGGACGAGCACGCGATCGGCCAGGGTGATGGCCTCGAGCACGTCGTGGGTCACCAGCAGCACACCGAAGGCGCGCTGTTCGTGCAGGCCGAGCAGCAGTTCGTGCATGGTCAGGCGGGTGAGCGCGTCGAGGGCGCCGAAGGGTTCGTCGAGCAGCAGCAGGGTCGGCTCGGCCACCAGGGCCCTGGCCAGCGCCGCGCGCTGGGCCTCGCCGCCGGACAGCGTGAGCGGCCAGGCGTCGGCGCGACCGGCCAGGCCCACCTCGGCGAGCAGTTCGCGCGCGGCCTTCTCGTCGGCGCGGCGGTTGCGCGGCTTGGGCCTGCCGAGGGCGACATTGCGCACCACCGGCTGCCACGGGATCAGCCGCGCCTCCTGGAAGACGATGGTCGGTCTGCCTGCCACGGTCACCTCGCCGCGACTCGCGGTGTCGAGGCCGCCGAGGATGCGCAGCAGGGTCGACTTGCCCGAGCCGCTGCGCCCGACCAGCGCGACGATCTCGCCCGCGCCGAGTTCGAGGTCGATGCCGTCGAGGACGGTGCGCTCACCGAAGCGCTTGCCCAGACCGGTGATTCGCGCGGCCGGGGTGCGGGTGGACTTGCTGGGCAGGGGGGTGACGGCGGCAGCGGTCATGACGGGAACCTCGCGATCGAGCGGCGGCGGGTGACGGACATCAGCGATGGACCGCCGGGCGCCACCGCAGGGCGCGGCGTTCGAGCAGGCGCACGATCGAGTCGGTGAGCAGGCCGAGCAGGCTGTAGATCACCAGGCCGAACACCACGATGTCGGTGCGCAGGAATTCGCGTGCGTTGTTGACCACGAAACCCAGGCCCGCGCTGGCATTGATCTGTTCGGCCACGATCAGCGAGAGCCAGGCGATGCCGAGGCTCTGCCGCACGCCGACCAGGATCTGCGGCAGCGCGCCGGGCAGGATCAGCAGCCGCAGGCGTTCACCAAGGCCGAGTTGCAGGGCGCTGCCGAGTTCGAGCAGCTTGGGGTCGAGCTGGCGGATGCCGGAGAAGGTGTTGAGATACAGCGGGAAGAACACGCCGAGCGCGATCAGGTAGACCTTCGGCTCCTCGCCGATGCCGAACCAGATGATGAACAGCGGGATCAGCCCGAACAGCGGGATGGTGCGGATCATCTGCAACGGCGGGTCCACCGCGTATTCGCCGATCCGGCTCAGCCCCGCGAGCACGCCCAGCGCCAGCGCCAGCACCGCGCCGAGCGCGAACCCGTGGAGCGCGCGCCCACCCGAGACGAGCAGTGCCTCACCGAGCTGCCCGGACCGGTAGATCTCGAGCCCGGCGTCGAAGACCTTCGACGGCGCGGGCAGTTTCTTGGCCGGAATCCAGCCGCTGCTGCTGCCGATCTGCCAGATCAGCAGCAGCACGACCGGCGAGAGCGCACGCAGAAACCCGGCACGGCGGTACAGCGGAACCCGGCGCGCCCCGGTCTCGGTGGGCTTCTCCAACAGCATGCGAGCATGGTGCCCGCCGGGCCACACCCGCCGACAGGGTTGGAATCAGCTCGAGAATTTCTCGGCGCGCGGCCTCGGTGCCGCGGCCCACGCTCCCCTCATCGGTGCGTGGGTCGCGGCCCTTTCGAATCATGCACCAGCGCAGTGACTTCCGCGCAACATTGCGGTGGATCAGTGGTGGTCGTGGAGTTCGCTCCAGGCGGGGAAGGGGTCGGGGTAGGTGGTCCAGGTGGTGGGGCCCGCGGCGTATTCGGGGTCGGTGAGCAGGGCGGCGTCGAGGGCGCGGCGGACGGCGGGGGCGTCGAGGCGCACGCCGATGAACACGATTTCCTGGCCGGGCGGTACCTCGAGCGCGGACCACCAGGCGCCCGGTTCGAAGGTCAGGTTCGGGCCCGCCTGGGACCAGATGGCGGCCAGTTCGGGGCGGCTGGCGACCCAGCAGAATCCCTTGCTGCGCAACATGCCTCGCAGTCCAGAGAGGGCTTCGGCAAGACGGTCCGGGTGGAAGGGCCGGTCGGCGACGTAGGTGAGGCTGCTGATGCCGTATTCCTCGGTCTCCGGGGTGTGGCCGCCCGCGAGTTCCTCGGCCCAGCCCTCGGCCTCGGCGGCGACGAGCGGGTTGTAGCGGCCGGTGTCGAGTACCTCCGCCAGCTCGACGACACCCTTCTCGGTGCGCAGCACCCGGGCACGCGGGTTGAGCCTGCGCACGGTGGCCTCGACGGTGGCGGCCGCATTGGCGCTCACCAGGTCGGTCTTGTTGATCAGCAGCACGTCGGCGAACTCCACCTGGTCCACCAGCAGGTCCGCGATGGTGCGCGAATCCCCTTCGCCCGCTTCGAGTTCGCGCTCGGCCAGCGCCTGGCCGCGCACCAGCTCGGCCAGGAAGGTGGACGCGTCCACGACGGTGACCATGGTGTCGAGCCGGGCGATCTCGCCGAGGCGGAAGCCGTCCTCGAATTCCCAGTCGAAGGTGGCGGCCACCGGCATGGGCTCGGAGATACCGGTGGACTCGATCACCAGCTGGTCGAAGCGGCCCGCGCGCGCCAGCCGGGCGACGGCCTCGATCAGGTCCTCGCGCAGGGTGCAGCAGATGCAGCCGTTGGTGAGCTCGACCAGTTTCTCCTCGGTGCGGTCGAGGTGCCCCTGCCCGGCGACCAGGGCGGCGTCGATGTTCACCTCGCTCATGTCGTTGACGATCACCGCGACCCGGCGGCCGTCGCGGTTGGCGAGCACGTGGTTGAGCAGGGTGGTCTTGCCCGCGCCGAGGAACCCGGAAAGGACGGTGACGGGGAGGGAGGTTGTGGTCACGAGTTAATGATAATGGTTTTCATTTGCATAGCTCGGGCGGGGTCCCGGACCAGGCCCGGCGGCCGTAGGGTGACACCGTGAAGATGTTGCCGCTGACCCCCGATGGCCAGACCCCCGTCCGCGCGCTCACCATCGCGGGCACCGACTCCGGCGGCGGCGCCGGAATCCAGGCCGATTCGCGGACGATGGCGCTGTGCGGCGTGCACGCCTGCGTCGCGGTCGCGGCGGTGACCGTGCAGAACACGGTGGGCGTCAGCGGGTTTCACGAGATCCCGGCGCACATCGTCGCGGACCAGGTGCGGGTGGTGGTGCGCGATATCGGGATCGGCGCGGCCAAGACCGGCATGCTCGCCTCCACCGCCATCATCGAGTCGGTGGCCGGGGTGTGCCGCGAACTCGGGATCGGGCGCGACGGCACGATTCCGCTCGTCGTCGACCCCGTCGCGGCCTCCATGCACGGCGACCCGCTGCTGCACGCCGAGGCACTCGACGCGGTGCGCAATACGCTGATCCCGTTGGCCACCGTCGTCACCCCGAACCTGGACGAGGTCCGGCTGATCACCGGCATCGAGGTGGTCGACGACACGACCGCCCGCAAGGCCGCCGAGGCGCTGCACGCGCTGGGCGCGCAGTGGGCGATCGTCAAGGGCGGGCACCTGCGCACCTCGCAGGTGAGCACCGACCTGCTCTACGACGGCGACACCTTCCGCGAATACACCGCCCCGCGCATCGCCACCGGCAACGACCACGGCGGCGGCGACACCCTGGCCGCGGCCATCGCCAGCGCCCTGGCCAACGGCTATTCCGTGCCCGACGCCGTCGAATTCGCCAAGGAATGGACCTACCGCTGCCTGGCCGCCTCCTACGACCTCGGCGCGGGCCACGGCCCGGTCTCGCCGCTGTGGCGCCTGCACTGAGCCGCCCAGAGTGTGCGTGGCGTCACAATTTTGTCGGTGGGCGGGTTCATACTGAACTCGCCGCACCCCCACCGGTTCCAATGACGTAGCCGGCGAGAACAACGGAGTTCGCGCCGGGCGCGGCAGAACGTTTCAGTTGGCGATGAACGCGTCGCGTAGCGGCTGTGACAGGTCCACGCGGACCTCGTTGAAGCTGGCATGCGCTCGAGCCAGGGCCGAGATGCTCTCGGCCAGATACTCCACGAAACGCTCCACCGGCATCGCCGAGACCTCGCGCTGATTCGCGCCGAGCCACCAGTCCGTGGCCGAGGCCACCGCGCCGAAAATCGAATAGGTCACCAGCTCGATCCCGGCCACGTCGATCGATTCCGTCGGCAGCAGGCCCGCGAAGAACTCGGCCGCCCGGCGCGCGGATTGCCGCGCCGCCTCCAGCGCCCGCTCGGTCTCCTTGGCCTGCTGACTGAAGTGGCTGTGCAGCATGAACCGGAAGACGTTCGGATGCTCCGACACCACCGACACGTACGCGGCGGCGCCGGTGCGTACCAGCTCGGCCACGGAGTCGCCGGTGAGATCCACGCTGGTGAGCACCCGCTCCCAGAGCATGTCGCGCACGCGGTCGACGATGGCGTTGTAGAGGTCGGTCTTGTCCTCGAAGTGGCGGTAGAGCTTGGGCTTGGCGGCGCCTGCCTCCTTGGCGATATCGCCCATGCTCACGTCGGGGCCCACCCGGTCCAGCGCACGGAAGGCGGCGTCGACGAACTGGATTCTGACCTGCACGCGATGCTCGCGCCAGCGTTCGGTGCGCGCATCGACACGACGACCCGGTGCCTCGCCTGATTTCGGGTAACCGCGCGTCACAAACAGGAGCTTATTGTCGGCGCGGGGCGCTATCGCTGGCAGGGGTTGTCTTTGCCGGAACGGCAAGAAATGTTGCGCGTTTCTCCGGGGCGCCCGCACGATGGACCGCATGACCGATACCACCACCCCCACCGCCGAAGAGTTCTGGGAAGGCTTCTACCGCGACCGCGAGCAGGTCTGGACCGGCAGGGTCAACCCGCTGCTGGTCCGCGAGGCCGACGGCCTGACGCCCGGCACCGCCCTGGACCTGGGCTGCGGCGAGGGCGGCGACGCGATCTGGCTGGCCGAACGCGGCTGGCGGGTCACCGCCGTCGACATCTCCACCGTCGCCATGGAACGCGGCGGGCGCCGCGCCCGCGAGGCCGGGCTGAGCATCCACTGGGAGCGCCACGACCTGACCGACAGCTTCCCGGCGGGCACCTTCGACCTGGTCTCCGCGCAGTTCCTGCACTCGCCGGTGGAGCGCCCCGACGAGCGCGCGGTGATCCTGCGCCGCGCCGCCGAGGCTGTCGCCCCCGGTGGCGCGCTGGTGATCGGCGGGCACCACGGCTGGCCGAGCTGGGTCACCGAACCGCCGCACCACGTCGAGTTCCCCACCATCGAGCAGGTCCTCGACCAGCTCGCGCTGGGACCGCAGTGGCAGGTGGAGACCGCCGAACTCGTCTACAGCCCCTCGACCAGCCCCGACGGGGTGGTCGGCGAGCGCGCCGACAGCGTGCTGCGCGTGCGCCGCGGCTAGCCGGCCTTCGGCACCGCGTCGCCGTCGCGGTGCCGCGAGAGCAGGTAGAGCACCCACATGACGATCGGCAGCAGCAAGTCCGTCCACAGCGGGATACCGATGTTGTAGGGCTTGGTGTTGTCCTCGGCGATCCAGAAGTAGAGGTGCCCGGCCGCGTCGCCCCAGTACTGGATGCTCAGCACGACGATCACGCACAGCCAGAAGTGGCCGCGGAACCAGTAGGCCATGATGCCGACCACGCCGATGGCCAGGTCGCCCATCGCGTTCTCCCACTGGAAACCGCCGTCGCCGCGGGTGTAACCGATCTGCTCGGCGACCTGCGGTCCGTCGAAGATGTGGGCGGCCGCGCCGAGCACCGACGCGACGCCCACCACGGCCACCATCCACCAGACCAGGTGGATGTCGGCCGCCGGGCGGTCCGGGTGCCTGCGGATCTGGACGAACGCGCCGATCAGGGCGATCAGCACGGCGATAACGGTGGGCATCAGCGCCTCCCGAGTCGTCGAACCTCCCCATTTTAGCTGGTGAGGGCGCTGCGCGGGGTTCCAAGCAACCTCCCAGCTCGGTCCCAGCTCGGTGGCAGCGGGGGCATCGAGGGTGGTGCCATGACTCAGACCGAGGCCGAGCCGAAGGCCACGCCGAGCAGCCGGGCCCCGGTGCTCGACGTGGTGATACCCGTCTACAACGAGGAAACCGATCTGGGGCTGTGCGTGCGCAGGCTGCACGCCTACCTGCGCGACGGATTCCCCTTCACCGCGCGCATCACCATCGCCGACAATGCCAGCACCGACGCCACCCTCGCGGTCGCTCAGCTGCTGGCGGGCGAGCTCGACGGGGTGCGGGTGCTGCACCTGGACGCGAAGGGACGCGGGCGTGCGCTGCGCGCGGCGTGGAGCGCGTCGGACGCGGCGGTGGTCGCGTACATGGACGTCGACCTGTCGACCGATCTGAACGCGCTGCTGCCGCTGGTCGCGCCACTGGTGTCGCGACATTCCGAGCTGGCCATCGGCACCCGCCTCGACGCCTCGTCCCGGGTGGTGCGCGGACCCAAGCGCGAGATCATCTCCCGCTGCTACAACCTGCTGCTGAAAACCACACTGCGGGCAGGCTTCTCGGACGCGCAGTGCGGGTTCAAGGCCATGCGCACCGAGGTCGCGCGGGAACTGCTGCCGCTCGTGCGCGACGGCGAGTGGTTCTTCGACACCGAACTGCTGGTGCTGGCCGAACGGGCCGGGCTGCGCATCCACGAGGTGCCGGTCGACTGGATCGACGACCCCGACAGCCGCGTCGACATCGTCGACACCGCCCGCAAGGACCTCAGCGGTATCTGGCGGCTCACCAAGGCGCTCACGACCGGGGCGCTGCCGCTGGCCGAACTGCGCGCCGCCGTCGGGCGCGAACCGCTGGTGCCGGGTGTGCCGCTGGGGATGGTCGGTCAGCTGGTGCGCTTCGCCGTGGTCGGTGTGAGCTCGACGCTGGCCTACATCGTGCTGTACCTGCTGCTGCAACCGCTGCTCGGCGGCCAGGGCGCCAATCTCCTGGCACTGCTGGTCACCGCTGTCGGCAATACCGCCGCCAATCGCGCCTTCACCTTCGGTGTCCGCGGGCGCCGCGACGCGATGTCGCACCAGTTCCAGGGCCTGGCCATCTTCGCCTTCGGCCTGGCCATCACCAGCGGCTCCCTGTTCGCCCTGCATCGCTGGGCACCCGATGCCGCCGTGGGAGTCGAGCTCGGCGTATTGATCACCGCGAATCTCGTTGCGACACTGTCCCGGTTCGTCGGACTGCGCTGGGTCTTCCGGCACGCGGGCGCCGACCTTCCCGAGAACGTCCGGGGAACGGACCTGCTGGAGGTGCGTCGATGACCGCCACCGTCATGGAACCGCCGACTACCGCCGAGGTCGCCACCGAGCGCCGAAAGCGCTGGGAATACCCGGCCTTGGCGGTGTTGCTGCTCGGAACCGCCGTCGCGTATCTGATCAACCTGAGTGCCAACGGCTGGGCCAATGACTTCTATGCCGCTGCGGTGCAGGCGGGTTCGCAGTCGTGGGAGGCGTTCTTCTTCGGGTCCTCCGACGCGGCCAACTCGATCACCGTCGACAAACCGCCCGCCTCGCTGTGGGTGATGGAACTGTCGGTGCGGGTGTTCGGGCTCAGCAGCTGGAGCATGCTGGTGCCGCAGGTGCTGCTCGGGGTGGCGAGCGTGGCCGTGCTGTGGGCGGCGGTGCGCCGCTCGTTCGGGGCCGCCGCCGGATTGATCGCGGGCACGGTGCTCGCGGTGACGCCCGTCGCGGTGCTGATGTTCCGGTTCAACAATCCCGACGCGCTGCTGGTGCTGTTGATGACCGCGGCTGCCTGGGCGATGACCCGCGCCGTCGCCGACGGCCGGTGGCGCTGGCTGCTGCTCACCGGCGGGCTGATCGGCTTCGGCTTCCTCGCCAAGCAGCTCCAGGTGCTGCTGGTGGTACCCGCGCTGGCACTGACCTACCTGATCGCGGGCCCGCCGAAGCTCGGCAAGCGCATCGCGCAGTTGTTCGCCGCCGGTGCCGCCATGGTGGTCGCGGCGGGTTGGTGGTTGCTGACGGTGGAGCTGTGGCCCGCCGACAAGCGGCCGTGGATCGGTGGCTCGCACGAGAATTCGATCATCGAGCTCACCCTCGGCTACAACGGCCTCGGTCGCCTCAACGGCAATGAACGCGGCAGCGTGGTCCCCGGTGGGGGCGAGATGCCCGGTGGCGGCGACTTCCCCGGTGGCGGTGGCAACGGCATGTGGGGCAGCACCGGCATCACCCGCATGTTCGACTCCGCCCAGGGCGGTCAGATCGCCTGGCTCATCCCCGCAGCCCTGCTCGGCCTGGTCGCCGGGCTGGTACTGCGCGGCCGGGCGCCGCGCACCGATCGACGCCGTGCCGCGCTGATCCTCTGGGGTGGTTGGCTTCTCGTCACCGGGTTGGTCTTCAGCTACATGGCGGGCATCTTCCACCAGTACTACACGGTGGCCCTGGCACCCGCCGTCGCCGCGCTGGTGGGCATCGCCGCGGTGCAGCTGTGGGGTGCGCGCGACCGCCTGTGGGTGCGTCTCATCTGCGCGCTGGGCGTGGGCCTCACCACCGCTACGGCCTGGATGTTGTTGTCGCGCAGCGCTTCCTTCCAGCCGTGGCTGCGCTGGACGATCCTCGTCGTCGGCGTCGTGACGACCATCGCCCTCGCTTTCCCGCTGGCGCGCAAGCAATCCCTGGCCGCCGGCCTCCTCGCGGCGTTCGTCGGTCTCGCGGGCCCCGTCGCCTATTCCGTCGACACCCTGGCGACCGCCCACACCGGCGCGATCCCCACCGCGGGTCCGAACACCGGCGGCATGCACGGGATGGGCGGCCCCGGTGGACGGCCCGGCGACGGCCGACCAGGAGCCGACGGGACCCGCGCTGACGGCATGACGCCACCTGGCGGTTCGGCGACCGACGGCACGGCAGGAGCCCCGTCCACCGACGGCTCCGCCCGACCCGACGGCCCGCCGACCGACGGCGCCCAACCGGATGGGGCCGCCCTGCCAGGCGGTACACCGAACGGATCGAGCGACGGTGGGATGCGGGGCGGGCCCGGTGGCGGCGGGTTGCTCAACGGCTCGCGGCCCAGTGACAGCATCGTCACGCTCCTCGAGCAGGACGGCACCGACTACACCTGGATAGCCGCCACGGTCGGGTCCAACAGTGCCGCCGGGTATCAGCTCGCCACCGAGCTCCCGGTCATGCCGATCGGCGGCTTCAACGGCACCGATCCGTCCCCGACACTCGAACAGTTCCAGCGGTATGTCGCGGACGGGAAGATCCACTACTTCATCGCCGGTGGACACGGCGGCCCCGGCGGCGAAAGCGCGTCGACGAGTTCGGCGATCACCGCGTGGGTCACCGAGCACTACACCGCGATCACCGTCGACGGGGTCACCCTGTACGACCTGACCCAGCCGAAGGCGTAGTCGGCTCATCCGGAACACGGCCCGGCGGAACATGATCCGCCGGGCCGTGCGCTGTTCATCGTGTCCTCAGGACTTCTCGAGGGTTCCGCGCGGCGCCACCCACCGGTGGTTCAGGTCGAGGACCGAAGCGACCGTTTCGAAATCGGCGTCGTAGTGGAACAGGACGAGGCGATGCTCGACTGCCAGTACGGCGGCGAGCAGATCGTGGATGCCGACCGCGCGATGGCGCCCGGACCGGGCGAGTTCACGCTGGACCGCGAACGCGCTGTGCCAGTGCTCGTCGTTGGTGGGCAGGTACTCGTAGGCCGCGCGGCGGCGGAACCGGATCTGTTCGTACTCCGCCGGACCGCGCGCACTGTAGAGCGCCTCGGAATCCAGCGGGGCGCAGGTCGCGACGAGGCCCGCTGTGAGCAGCGGACCGAGTTCGGCCGCGACTTCCGGATGACGCATCCGGGCGCCTGCGCTGGTATCGATGAGGTACCGCGCCGTTATCGCCATACGTCGTCACGCTGTTCCTTGTCGGCCATCTCCGCCAGGCCGCCATTGATGAGCCACTCGACTTCCGCGGCGCGCGCCCGGGCGACCACCGCGGAACTCAACGCGGCGCGCACCGTATCGGAGATCCCCGACGTCCCCAGCGCGTCCTGGGCGGACGCCAGCAACTCGTCGTCGATCTCGATCAGGCGCTTGGTCATGTCACTATCCCTCGATATATCCCCAATGTGGAGAATATATACCCAGGAAGCCGCAGGTCACAAGGGCTGTCAGCCCCCGTTGAGGGCCGCGTGCAGGGTCGCCGCCCACTGGTCGACGATCAGTTTGCGCCGGGCGGAGTCGTCGGTGAGGACATCGGCCAGGCCGAGTCCACGGGCCAGGTCGAGGGTCGCCTGGACGAGGTGGTGGTTGACCGGGTCGGAGTCGTCCACGCCCAGCGCCTCGACGGCGCGGCGGTGAGCGATGCGGCCGAAGCGGGCTTCCAGGGGGACGATGCGTTCGCGCAGGGCCGGGTCGGCGGCGGCATGGGTCCACACCTGCAGGGCCGCCTTGAACAGCGGGGAGGTGTAGGACTCGACCAGGCCGGAGACCACCGCGCGGGTGCGGCCCGCACCCTCGGCGACCTCGCTGATCGCGGTCGCCTCGGCGCTGGACTGCTCCATCCTGGTGTCGAACATGTACTCGAGGGCGGCGGTGATCAGGTCTTCCCTGGTGGGGAAGTGATGCTGGGCCGCCCCGCGCGACACCCCGGCCCGTTCGGCGACCACCGACACGGTCGCGGCCGCCCAGCCGGTCTCGGCCAGGCAGTCGATGGTGGCCTCGAGCAGCCGCTGCCGGGTGGCCCGGCTGCGGTCCTGCTTGGGTTCGTGGGGTGTCGCCATCGGACTATTGTGCCCAGCTGGGCGGGCGCTTCTGGAAGAAGGCCGTCATGCCCTCGATCACCTCGGGGGTGCCGAAGAACCCGGCCGAGCGTCGCGCGAGCTCCTCGGCCTCGACGTCGAAGCGCGCCAGCAGCGCCGAGTTGACCAGCCGCTTGGACTCGGCCAGCCCCTGCGGCGACCCCTTGCGCAGCTCGCCACACAGGCGTTTCACCTCGGCGGCGGCGTCGGCGGCCGCCACGGTGACCAGCCCGATCTGCTGGGCGGTGGCCGCGTCGAACTTCTCACCGGTGAGGAAGTACCGGCTCGCCGAGCGCTGGTCCATGCGCGGCACCAGGGTGAGCGAGATCATGAACGGCGCCATCCCGATGCGCACCTCGGTGAGCGCGAAGCTGCTGCCCGGTCCCGCCACGACGAGATCGCAGGCACCGATGATGCCCATGCCCCCGGCGCGGACATTGCCGTCGATCTGGGCGACGACCGGCTTGGGCGAGGCGAGAATGCCGCGCAGCACGTCGATCATCACGCGGGTGCGCTGATCGGCCGCGGTCGCCGGGTCGGCGGTGCTCGCCTCCTTGAGGTCGGCGCCCGCGCAGAAGGTGTCGCCGGTGTGCGCGAGGACGATGCCACGCACGGCGGGATCGGTGTTCGCCGCGTCCAGGCCCGCCAGCAGTTCACGAACGAGCTTGGAGGAGAGCGCATTACGGTTGTGCGGGGAATCGAAGGTCAGGGTGGCGAACCCGTCGACGACCTCGTAGCGGACGAACGGTGTTTCCGTCACGTCACTCATCGGGACTCCTGTTCATCCGAGGGAGAGTCGGCCGCCCCACCACCCGGGCGGGCGCCCCCCGGCCAAGTTAGGGCGCCGCCGGCCCCGCCCGTGCGGCGCGACCCAGTTATATATGAAAATAA
>NZ_JBSGDP010000083.1:0-24932 GCF_053602435.1 Nocardia sp. NPDC004415 | reverse complement strand
GGGCCACCGCGACACCGGATCAAGACCCTCATCGGCGACAAGGGCTACGACTACCCCAGCGTGTACGCCGAGCTGCGACAACGCGGGATCACCGGTTACATCCCTCGCCGCGGAACCCGCGACAAGGTCACCGCCGGCCGCTGGATCGTGGAACAGACCATCGCCCTGCTCCACCAGTATCGGCGTCTGGCCGTCCGGTGGGAACGTCGCACCGACATCCACTACGGATTCCTGAATCTTGGTGCGGCACTGATCTGTTGGCGACGATTCAGCAACCGAACCCGATAGGGGCTCCAAGCACCCCCCGGCTGGTACCTCGACCCGCAGGGAGCGACGAGGTGGTTCGACGGCCGAGCCTGGACCGAACAGGTTCGCCCACCGAACTCGCCGGAGTGATGTCCACCGGTGCGCCCGACGCCTGCTTCGGTCCGCCGCTACTGCTGGCCGATCTGGCCTCCGCGAACTCCGGCAGCCTCAACGAGCACCATGGGGTGTCCGTCGTGCTGAACACCACTGATAGCGACTCAAGCGTCCTCGAGGCGCTTGGGTCGGTAGCCGGAAAGGTACTGACCGAAGAACGCGGCGAGATCCGGTGGGTGCGCCTGAATGCACGACAGTGAGTAGTCCAGCACCAATCCGAAGCGGTTGCGTCCGGCGGACAGATAGCGATACTTCGGATCGAGGGTGTCCAGCATCTCCTGGTAGAGATCCCGTACGCCGAGGAAGTCCAGCAGTTCCACCAGGTCCATGCGCGAGACATCGACCTGTGGGGCATCGGTCAGCAGTGCCGACTGTCCGCCGTCGCTCCCGCGCAGGCGTTCGCCCCGGCCGAGCTTCGCGGCACGGTCCATATCGAAGAAGTGCACAGGCCCGGCTTCTTCCACGTACGCCCATTCGTTGAACCGTGGACTCTCGTAGACCACACCGCTCGGAAGGCGTGCCACCATCTCGGTGTATCCGAGTCCGCGCCGGGGAACTTCGCGCCACTCGCCGTCGCCGCCCCGGATCCGCACCACATCCTCGACCGTCGAGACCCAGGCGGCGGCCTCGCGCCGGAATATGTCACGTTCCGGGAACTTCCGGATGCACCCCAGGTGGAACAAGCCCCAGAAGTAGTTCGCGTTCGCGTCCCATGAGGCACGCATCTGGTGGTAGGGCTGGATGGACTCCGCCCAGCCGTCCACCTCGAGCACGTTTCGGCCACAGAAGCGGCATACCTCGTCTTCGTCGACCACGGGCTGTCCTCTCGGCGTCGGCCTCTCGAATGTACGACTTCGACAGCCGTGCAGACAATTTCGTGATCGATCAATACGGAAGAGGGCGGTTGGCCTGGGCCCAGTCGCGCTCGGCGGGGCTGCCCGCGGGTGGGGGGAACGAGCCCGCGATCATCCAGGTATCGCGCGGCACCTCGTTGATGTTGAACTCGAGGTGCAGTCCGCGGTCGTGGGTGTAGGGCGCCATCAGGTCGTGCAGCTGCCGGGTCATCGCTTTGCGCCGGTCGGGGTCGTCGAGCTGGCGGGCGAGGTGGTCGATGGTGATGCGCACCGAGGCGACCGGCTCGCCCCCGACGTAGAAGGAGTCGGCCGGTATCTCGTGGAACAGGGCCACCGCGTAGAAGGGTGGCAGCCCGAATCGGCTGTAGTAGGCGGTGATGTCGGTCGCGAAGTCGCGTTTGTCCTCGGCGGTGTAGGTGCCAGGGCGGTGGTAGATGTGCCAGAGAGGCATGAGGGGTTCCTTCGGTTCTCAGCGGGTGAACGACAGGGTGAGGTTCTCGACCGGGCCGGACAGCGCGGCTTTGACATTCCGGGTGAACTCGTCGACGAGCACCTCGGTGTCGCCGCGCTCCAGCCCGTCGGCGACGGCCGCGGCGACCACGGCCGGATCGAGTTTCGGTGCCCGGATGGCGGCGACCATGTCGGTGTCGGCGAACCCGAGATGGACCCCGACGACGTGTGTGCCGAACGCCGCCAGCTCGATCCGCAGCGAATTGGTGATCGACCACAGCGCCGCCTTGGAGGCGCCGTACGCGGCGGCTCCTGCGCTCCACGACAGGACCGAGTGGATGTCGACCAGTGCCCCGCCGCCGTTGGCCGTGAGGATCGGCGCGAAGGCCCGCGCGATCCGCAGCGGACCGAACACATTGGCCTCGAATGTTTCCACGACGTCGGCCATCTCGGCGTCCAGCAGGGGAGCGGGCCGCAGGATGCCCGCGTTGTTCACCACGATGTTCACATCCCGCGCCCGCTCTGCCAGTGCCGCAACAGAATTCGGGTCGGTAACTTCCAGCGGAAGTGCGACGATCCGGCTGTCCGTACTCGGCGTCGGCTCGCGTGCGGTGACGTAGACCTTGCTCGCGCCACGGTCGAGCAGCTCGTCGGCTATGGCTTTGCCCAGGCCCCGCTGCCCGCCGGTCACCAGGGCGCGTGCGCCGTTGATCACTGTCATGTTCACCTTCCCGATCCATCTGACTATGGCTAACTATAGCTAGATGAATCGCGGAGATGCGAGGGGAATCAGGTCGCCGATTATGTGCGGTAGGTCACCATGGCTTGCTTCGGCGCGCGTCGACTGCGGGTGCCGGGGGACACGTACTGAGATTCGGGGCCTTTGCGGCCACATTCTGACCGCGACGGTTGCGACCGTGGGGGCACCAACCGGAAGGAGACACTATGTCCACCACCCCCACCGTGCCCGCGGCGCCCGCCGGGTCAGCAACGGTCGACCCCTTCATCTGGACCGATGACGCGGCAGGTCTGCTCGACTTCCTCGTCGATGTGTTCGGGGCGATCGAGGTCCCCGAGACGCGGACCGCCGATACCGACGGCCTGATCCTGCATTCGGAACTGCGGATCGGTGATTCGACGCTGACGATCGCCGATCGCAAGCCGGACTGGCCGTATATGCCGTCCTTCGTCCGTGTCTACGTCGACGATCCGGCCGCCACGCTGAAACGAGCCGCCGCGCGCGGTGCGCGGATCGTGACCGAGCCGACGGATTTCTGGGGCGACGTACTCTCGCGCTTCGCCGACCCGTTCGGCCACCTGTGGTGGGTGTACAAGCACAATCCGGGTAACGCGTCCTGGGACGGTGGCTCGGCGGACGGCGCCGGCGAAGGTGACTGGGGGCAGGCCGATTCCGCCGAGGACGGCGCGGGCGAACAGTCCTGGGAGTCGTTCGCCACCCCGGAACTGAGCGCCATTCATTCCTCGCTCATGGAAGCGATGGCGTCGCTGAAGGATCCGCGCACCCGCTGACCTGCTGTGCCCTGCGGCCTCGTCCGCGCCGCAGGGCATCGTGCTCCGGACCTCCGGGGCGAGAACTACGCAACCGCCGAGGCATGAGCGGCGACGACTCGCCAGCCACGCGAGTCGTCGTGCGCCCAGGTGCGGGTATAGCGCATCCTGGCCGCGAAGGGTGATCCGTGAACACTGCCCTCGACGACGCCGAGGAACCACGTGACCCCGGTGGTCCCTTCCACCAGCACCGTCAGCTGCTCTTCCTCGAGCTTGCTCATGATCTGGGCCTTGGTGCGGTGCAGTTCGAGATCATCGGCCTTGGTGAACGTGTCCGCCCCGAAAGTGAAGATCAGCCGGTCATCGAGCAACTCGTCCAGCGCCCGCACATCCCCGGCCAGCTGCGCGGCCTGAAGCCGCCGCTCAGCGTCCCGCAACTCGTTCTCCATGGCACCGAGCATGCCAGCCGAGCGCCGCTGCGGCCCGCCCGTTTCGCTGACAGCGCAGCCACCACCCGATGTGAGCATGGCAGTTCTCGCATGCACGTGTCAGAGTCCGTGGGACGCGGGCGAGCGCCCCGTGTGACCCATCCGAGGAGTTCGGCTATGACCACCGTCGACAGCATTCACCAGCAGGTGGCAGATCAGTTCGCCGATCACATCACCGGGACCCACCGCGCGGCCGGGGCGGTCGACATCGACTTCGCCGATGGCCGGGCTCTGCGACTCTGGACCGAGAACGGCATCGCCCGCGCCGAATTCTGCGCACTCCAAGGGGGCGCCGAGGTGTGGGTCTTCGCGCCGGACCGAGACGACGTGGACGACCTGCTCGACACCGTGCAGGACACACTGACCGACTGACGGTGTCGCCGCGGAACCGCGCTTCGATGAAGTTCCAGGTTTCGGGCGGTTCCGGCCACGGCGGTCGTCATGTGTTCGGCTATCTGATAGCGGGAGATCCCGCGATCATCGACCGCAGGCAGTGCATAGGATGAGTGGGCACGGGGAGGGGTGGAGATGGGCGATCCGGCACCACCGGCGCGGCGGGCGACGATTATGCCCGGCGCCGAGCTCGACAACGATTCGCTGTTCTGGCAGTGGGTGATCCTCGGCGGCGCCGCGCTGTTCTTCCTCGAGTTCCTGTGGTTTCTCGCCGTGTGGAACATGCTCGGCTTCGACCGGGTCGCTGAGGCGGTGGCGGTCACGGCCGGATCCACGCTGGTGCCGCCCCTCGCACTGGCGCCCGCGAGGCACCGGCGCTGGGCGCATATCCTCGTCGTCGCCGGATCCGCCATGAGTCTGCCGTGGCTGTTGATGCTGCTCGTGGCCGCCGGCATCGTGGGCGACCGATGAGCAGGCCGCCGGAACCTCGGCCCGGCTGGTTCGGCCCGCAGACGCTCACCGCGCTGTCGCTCGCCCTGTTCGCGTACCTGGCCCTTTTCCTGATCCCCTATCTGGTAGCTCTCTGGCTCATCGTGTTGTGCCCGCTCCAACTCCTCACCGGACTGGGACTTCTCGCCTTCGGCGGGACGAAGCGCCAGGTGGGCGTCGGCCTGCTGATCGCCGCGCTGACTGCCTTCGCGACCATGGCCGCCGGGGTCGCGCTCGTGCCCTCACCCTGAGGACCGGTTACGAGCCGACCGGTCGCGTGCACAACCCGGTGCCGCTCCGGCCCGCCCGTTTTCGTCGACAGCGGAGCCACCACCGGACGCTGTGCTCAGCAGCGGGTCGGTGCCGGTTCGCCGCGGAACCGCGCTTCGATGAAGTTCCAGGCCTCGGGTAGGCCGGCTACCGCGGTCGTCATGTGTTCGGCTATCTGGTAGCGGGAGAACGTGACCGGCGCGCCTGCCGCGCAGTAGCGGGTGGCGACGTCTTCGACGGCGTCGAAAGGGGTCAGTTCGTCGAAGACGCCCTGCCAGATCAAGATCGGGGTGTCGGGCACCGCGGAGTCGTAGCGGAGGCTGTTCTCGCGCAACACCGCTCGCGCCTCGGGGCTGTCCATCAGGGATTTGGTCGCCGCCAGCTGCTCGGCGCTGCGGGCCACACCGTGGAACAGCAGGAAACGTCGGCACTCGTCGGCGGTGAAGTCCCGGAACCACAGGCCCTCGCTGTTGAGCTGGTCGGAAATGGGCAGGCGCTGGGGGTATTCGCGTTCCAGGCCCATCGCCGCGGCCCAGGCGAGGCCGAACCCGGGATGGTGCCCGAAGCCGATCCCGAGGGCCATCTGTTCGAGGTCGGCCGGAATGCCACCGGCGGCGACGCCCGCGAGCTTCAGTTCCGGTGCGTAGGTCGGTTGCATCGCCGCCGCCCACGCGGTCGCCAGGCCGCCGCCGGAGTATCCGGCGAGCGCGATCGGGGACCGGCCGAGGCCGAGTTCGGGCGCGCGCTGGAGCGCTCGCACACTGTCGAGGGTGACCATGCCGCTGAGTCTGGCGGCGCCGTAGGCGACCGTGGGCCCGAGGTAGTCCGGCAAGGCCACCGCCCAACCACGGCCCAGCGGCAGTACCGCGCCGAACATGTCAGGGGTTTCGTCGTTGATCAGCGACGCGGAGGGGTTGCATTTGGTGCCGAGGGAATTGATCAGCGCCTGGTAGGAGACCAGCGGCGGGTTGGTCACACCGGCGGGGATCAAGACCGTGGTGACGCCCATGATGGGGTCGCCTGCGGAGTTGGTCGAGCGGAAGGCGACATGCCAGATATCGGTTCCCTGGTAGGCGCCCAGGTTGAACTTCCGCTGCCGCACGACGTCACCCGGCGCGTAGTCGCCGATGTCGGCAGGCGCGGCAAAAAATGGGTCCGGATCGGGGGTGGGATATCGCGGCTCCGGTGTCGCCGCGGGGGCGAAGAGGGCAACGGTGAGGCCGTAGAACAGCACCGTGAGTGCGGCCGTCAGAATCCGGCGCATGGTGGATCCTTCTCTCTGGGGAAGTCAGCAGTTGCTCGGCGCGGGTTCGCCGCGGAAGCGGGCATCGAGCCACGCGACGGCAGACGGGAAACCCATGACCGCGGTGGCCAGGTGATCGGGGCTCGGATACTGCTCCGACAGCACCGGTGTCCCGGCCCGGCAGTACCGCTCGTTCGTACGGTCGACCGCGTCGACGGGGATGAGCGGGTCGATCGGTGTGTGCCACTCGAAGATCGGGATCGTCGGCACGGGCTCGAACAGTTCGAGGCTGTTGGCGTCGCCGACTTCCCACGCGCGCGGGTCGTCGATGAGGGAGACGGTCGAGGCGAGATCGGCGGCGCTGTGCATGGCGCCCGCGGCGATGAGTTCGACCGTGCACCCGTTGGCCATGGCGTCGCGCACCGCCAAGCCGGTGTCGTTGAGCTGCTCGCTGATCGGCAGACGGTCGGGGTACTCGCGTTCGAGGCCGAGCGCCGCGGCCATCGCGAGGCCGAACATGGGGTGTGGGGCGAAGCCGAGCGCGCGTGCCATCGTGGTGATGTTCATCGGTACCCCGCCCTGCGCGGCGCCCACCAGGCGCAGTTCGGGCGCGTACCGGGGTGCGAGCGCGGCGGCCCAGCCGGTCGCCATGCCACCGCCGGAGTAGCCGAGCATGGCCGAGGGGCTCTCGGCGAGTCCGAGTTCGGGGACCCTGGTCGCGGCGCGAATGCCGTCGAGGGTGATCTGCCCGCCCAGTCTGGCCGCGCCGTAGGCGGCGTGGGGGCCGAGATGGTCGGGCAGGGCGACGCTCCAGCCGCGCAGCAGCATCGTGTTCAGCAGGGGCACCGCACGATAGAGCAGATTGGGATCGTAGGCGTAGAGGGCGCGCGAGACCGCGCACTGGGTACCGAGGCCGTTGATGATGTGCTGGTAGGACAGCAGTGGCGCGCCGGGGCGATGGTCGGCCGGCGTGAGGACCGTGGTGGTCGCGGCGATCGGCCGACCGTGCGAGTCGCTGGATCGGAACTTGATCAAAGTGACTGTGGCGGTGGGGAAGTAGGGCAGTGGCTCCTGGGTCCGGACCGCCAGCACGGCGCCGGGTTCCTTGCTCGCGATATCGGCGGGCGCCGCGTAGAAGGGGTCGGGGTCGGGAGCCGGGTAGACCGGCGGTGCCCCGGCGGCCGACGGCGAGCCCGAGGCGGTGAGCAGTCCGACCATGACCGCACAGGCCAGTGCGCGCGGATCAATTCTCATGGGTCGCCGCCATCACGGGGAATCGGACACCGGTGGCGCGTTCGGAGGCCGCCCACAGTTGCGCCCAGAGGGCCCGGTCCTGTGACAGCGCGCTCGACGGGCAGGCCCTGACCGGGCCTCGGGTATTGAACAGCCTGGTCGGGCCCCAGTAGACGTCGGGATCGGCGTCCGGCGCGGTGGCGGCGTACAGCATCGATTGCGCTGCGGCGGTGCGTGATTGGCCCACCAGTCGGATGAAGGGTTCGGCGACGTAGTCCAGGGGTGTCTGGGTCTTGGCGACGAGCCCGGTCGGCGCGATGCCGGGGTGCACGGCGTAGGAGCGCAGCGTCGACCCGGATTCGCGCAATCTGCGCTGGAGTTCGCGGCCGAACATCAGGGTGGCCAGCTTCGATTCCGGATAGGCCGCGTGCCGGCTGTACCGGCGGTGGTCGAAGCGCAGATCGTCGAGGGGCAGCGCCTTGGTCCATCCGTGGGAAATGCTCGACACAGAGATGATCCGGTCCCGGATCCTGTCCAGCAGCAGACCTGTCAAAGCGAAGTGGCCGAGGTGGTTGACGCCGAATTGTTTTTCGAATCCATCGACGGTCCGGGCGAACGGCACATTCATCAGGGCCGCATTGTTGATCAGCACATCGAATTCGCCACATTCCGCCGCGAACCGCCGTACATCGGCGAGATCGGCGAGATCCAGGGCGGCAACGGAGATATCGCCGGGGAGCCGCCGGGCGATATCGCGCGCCCGGTCCACATCGCGGCACGCCATGATCACCGTGGCGCCACGGGCGGCCAACGTGCGGGTCACCACCTCGGCGAGGCCACCGTTGGCTCCGGTGATCACGAATCGTCGGCCGTGCTGATCCGGTATCGGATCGGGAGTCCTTGCCATGGCGCATGACCTTACGAATCACGGTCATCGGGTGGCAATGCGTTTGGAAAACGTCAGGGACGAGGCGCCGGACATTGGTCGTTTCCCAAAGCAGCCGCACGTGCCAGGAATTCGGTCGTCGGCTGTCGTAGCGTGGCGCCGGTCAGTGTCGTCGAGTGGATCGCCGGCGAAACCCGATCCCGTCGCACTGCTCGATTCCCTGTCGTACCTCTGATGCAGGAGATGTTTGCCCTATGGCTCGCGAAGACGAACTACGCAATTACATGAAGAAGGCGATCCGGGAATTGCAGACCACCCGCGCCCGCCTCGACGATGTGGAAGCGCGCGCGACCGAGCCGATCGCCATCGTCGGCATGGCGTGCCGCTATCCAGGAGGGGTCACCTCGCCGGAGCAGCTGTGGCAGGCGGCGGTCGAGGGACGCAGCCTGGTGTCGGAGTGGCCGGCCGATCGCGGCTGGGACATCGAGGGTCTGTTCGATCCCGAGCCGGGGATACCGGGCAAATCGTATGTGCGGATGGGCGGATTTCTCGACGGCGCCACCGGTTTCGACGCGAACTTCTTCGGGATCAGCCCGCGCGAGGCGCAGGCGATGGATTCCCAGCAGCGTCTCGTGCTCGAGACGGCCTGGGAGGCCTTCGAGTGGGCGGGTATCGATCCGACGACCATGCGCGGCAGTGCCACCGGGGTGTTCGTCGGGTTGATGCCCGATACCGAGGGCCCGTCCTCACGCGATATCGACGAGCGGGTGCGCGCGACGATCGAACAGTTCCTGATGACCGGTCAAGCATCGAGCGTCGCCTCGGGGCGGGTCTCGTATGTGCTCGGTTTGGAGGGTCCGTCGGTCACGGTGGACACCGCGTGCTCGTCCTCGCTGGTCGCGATCCATCAGGCGGTGCGATCGTTGCGCACCGGTGAGTCGACGATGGCGCTGGCCGGCGGCGTCACGGTGATGGCCACACCCGCCGCGTTCGTCGCGTTCTCCACCCAGCGCGCGCTCGCGCCCGATGGCCGGTGCAAGTCGTTCGCCGCCGGCGCCGACGGCACCGCGTGGGGCGAGGGCGTCGGTATGTTGCTGCTCGAGCGTGTCTCCGAGGCCAAGCGCCTCGGCCACCGGATCCTGGGTCTGGTGCGGGGGACAGCGGTGAACTCCGACGGCGCGTCCAACGGCCTGACCGCCCCGAACGGGCGGTCCCAGCAGCGGGTGATCCGCTCCGCGCTGGCCGACGCCGGGCTGAGCACGACCGAGGTGGATGTCGTCGAGGCGCACGGCACCGGAACCCGCCTCGGTGACCCCATCGAAGCCGAAGCCCTGCTCGCGACCTACGGCGCCGAGCGCAGCGGGGAAGCGCTGCTGCTCGGGTCGCTGAAGTCGAATATGGGGCACACGCAGGCCGCGGCCGGGGTCGGTGGGCTGATCAAGATGGTGATGGCGATGCGGCACGGGGTGGTGCCGCCGACACTGAACGTCGACGAGCCGACGCCCCATGTGGATTGGTCCTCCGGCTCGGTCCGGTTGGTCACCGAGGCGCGAGCCTGGCCCGCGACCGGGCGGACGCCGCGGGCCGCGGTGTCGTCGTTCGGGATCAGCGGCACCAACGCCCATGTCGTCGTCGAGCGCGGGGAGTACCCACCGCAGATCGACGAGACCGCGAGAACCGCCGCACCGTCGGTGATTCCGTGGGTGATCTCCGCGCGATCCGCCGCCGCGGTGGCCGCGCAGGCCGACGCGCTGCTGGCCCGGCTCGCGGCCGAGGACACCGACCCGGTCGACGTGGGCGTCGCGCTGCTGGAGACCCGGGCCCGGTTCGAGCATCGCGCGGTGATCGTGGGTCACGACGCCGAGGAGCTGACTGCCGGACTGCGGGCACTCGCGGCGGGGACGCCTGCGCCGAATGTGGTGCGCGGCAGCACGACCGCGGCGGTCACGGCGGTGATGTTCCCCGGTCAGGGCGCCCAGCGCGCCGGGATGGGACAGGAGCTGTACCACGGCTATCCGGTGTACCGGGCCGCCTTCGACGAGATCTGCGCGACCTTCGATCGCCATCGCGAAACACCGCTGCGCGACCTGATCTTCGACACCGGCGAAGCGGAATCGCTCGACCGGACCGAGAACGCCCAGCCCGCCCTGTTCGCCACCGAGGTGGCGATGTACCGGCTGGCCGAATCATGGGGACTGCGACCGGCATTCGTCCTGGGCCACTCGATCGGTGAGATCGCCGCGGCCCATGTGGCCGGAGTGTGGTCACTCGAGGACGCCTGCACCCTGGTCGCCGCGCGTGGTCGGCTCATGCAGTCCGCGCCTGCGGGTGGGGCGATGGTCGCCGTCGCCGCGGACCTGGAGACCGTCGCGGAACTCGTGGGCCGATACGACGACGTCGGCATCGCCGCGGTGAACGGTCCTGGCTCCGTGGTCGTTTCGGGTGCGCGGGCATCGGTGGACGCTCTTGTGGAGCACTGGTCGGCCGAGGGCGTCCGCACCCACCGACTGCGGGTCAGCCATGCCTTTCATTCCTCCCGGATGGACCCGGTGCTGGCGGAATTCGCCGAAGTCTGTCGCGGATTGACCTATCGGCCGCCGACCTTGCCGGTGATCTCGGCACTGACCGGCAAGGTGGCCGAGGCCGCGCAATTGTGTTCGCCGGAGTACTGGGTGAGCCACCTGCGTGAGCCGGTGCGCTACCTGGACGCGGTGCGGTGGGCCCGTGAGCAGGGCGGGGTCGACTGCTTCGCCGAGATGGGCCCCGGGGCCGCGCTGACGGCGATGGTGCACGAGATCGTCGACGACGGTGCGGCGCTGACGGCCGCCGCGTTGCAGCGGCCGGGTCTCGCGGGCGATCTCGCATTCGTCGCGGGACTGTCCGCGCTGTACGCACACGGGGCGGCTCTCGATCTGACCTCGCTGTTCGACGGCGCCGACGCGCGAGCGGTCGATCTGCCGACCTATGCCTTCCAACGTGATCGGTACTGGCTCGAGGTCAGCGAGGGCAGCAATGTGCGCGGCGCCGGTCTCGACGCCGACGGCCATCCGCTGCTCGGTGCGAGGATCGGCCTGGCTCAGGACGGCGGATTGCTGCTGACCGGACGGCTGTCGCTGCACTCGCACCCGTGGCTGGCCGGTCACCGGATCGGTGGGGCGGTACTGCTGCCCGGCAGCGCGTTCATCGAACTCGCCTGGCATGCGGGCCAACTGACGCAGTGCCCGATCGTCGGCGAACTCGTGCTCGAGGCCCCGCTCGTGATTCCCGAGGACGGCGCGGTGGAACTGCAGGTACTGGTCGGACCGGCCCGGGAATCCGGGCACAGAACGATCGGGATGTACTCGCGTCTCCAGACCGCCGCCACCGAGGAGCGACCCTGGACCGGTCACGCCACCGGCACCGTGCGACCGGCGGACGAGATCGCGGTGGCGGCAGGCGGTACCTGGCCTCCGACCGGTGCGGTGCCGGTCGCGATCGGCGACCCGTACGAAGCGATGTCCGCGGCCGGCTACGACTACGGCGCCGTCTTCCGGGGCCTCGGCCAGATCTGGCGCCACGGCGAGGACGTCCTGGCCGAGGTGACACTGCCCGAATCGGCCACCGGGGAGGCCGCCGAATTCGGTCTGCACCCCGCGCTGCTCGACGCCGCACTGCACGCGATGATCGTGACCGGCACGGTCGGCCCGACCGAATCCGGCAGGATCCGGCTCCCGTTCGCCTGGGAAGGGGTCTCGCTGCACGCGGTCGGCGCGTCGTCGCTGCGGGTTCGCCTCACACCGGTCGGCACCGACCGGATCGGTCTCGAACTCAGCGACTCGGCAGGTCAGCCGGTGGCGAGTGTGCAGTCGCTGGCATTGCGGGAGATCCCCCTCGCCGCATTGGGACAGCGCCAGGTGCCCTCGGACGGCGGACTGTATGAGCTGAGCTGGGTCACGGTTCCCTCGTCGGAACACCGTGGGGGACAGGGTGAGTGGGCGCAGTTGGACTTCGCCGGCAGTGGTCTGATGGTCGAGCGCTGCGAACGCGCGGATCGCGACCTCGTCATCGTGCGGACGCGCGGCCGTGCCGATACCTCCGTGCGCGAACAGGTGACCACGGTGCAGGCGGCCGTGCGCCGACTGCTCACCGATGACGAATTCGCCGAGGCCCTGGTGGTCTTCGTGACCCGCGGCGCCGTAGCGATCCACGGCGCCGACGACATCGATGACCTGGCAGGGGCCGCGGTCTGGGGTCTGCTGCGGTCCGCCCAGAACGAGAACCCGGGCCGCATCGCGCTGCTCGATCTCGATGATCGCAGTGACTGTCACGAGGCGGTGCGCAGCTGCGCCGCACTCACCACCGAACCGCAACTGGCCATCCGCAACGGCGAGCTGTACGTGCCGCGCCTGGTGCGCGCGGGTGCGGACACGGTCGGGTCGCCCGAGCTGGTCGGCCGGGACGACTGGCGATTGGTCGACATCGGGCGCGGAACCCTCGACGGCGACAACATGGTGCTGTCGTCCCGGACGGAGATCGAGCCGCTCGCCGCCGGGCAGGTGCGGATCGCGGTGCGGGCGGCGGGCGTCAACTTCCGAGATGTGCTGATCGTGCTCGGGATGTATCCGATCCCGGAGACGGCCATCGGTGGTGAAGGCGCGGGTGTGATCGTCGAGGTCGCGCCCGATGTGCTGGATTTCGCGGTCGGCGACCGGGTGATGGGCATCTTCACCGGCATCGGTGCCACGGTGGTGGCCGACCGGCGCACGGTCGTCGGGATTCCGGACGGCTGGACGTTCGACGACGCGGCCGCCGCGCCGATCGTGTTCGCGACGGCCTACTACGCGCTGGTCGACCTGGCGCGGGCGCGGCCGGGGGAGTCGCTGCTGATCCACGCCGCCACCGGCGGAGTGGGGATGGCGGCCGTGCAGCTGGCCAGGCATCTCGGGTTGGACCTCTACGTCACGGCCAGCCCCGGGAAGTGGGATGTCCTGCGCGCGAACGGCTTCGACGACCAGCGGATCGGCAATACCCGGACCACCGAGTTCCGGGCGAAGTTCCTCGAGGCCACCGGTGGACGCGGTGTGGACATCGTGCTCGACTCCCTGGCGGGCGACAAGGTCGACGCGTCGCTGGACCTGCTGCCGCGCGGCGGCCGGTTCATCGAGATGGGGTTGACCGACCTGCGTGACGCCGACGAGATCGCGGCGACCCACCCGGGCGTCCGGTACCAGAACTTCATCCTGATGGACGCGGGCCCGGACCGGCTGCACGAGATCCTGTCCGCACTGCGCACATTGTTCGACCGCGGTGAGCTCCGGCCGCTTCCGGTGACCCGCTGGGACGTGCGGCGCGCGCCGGAGGCGTTCCGTCAGCTGAGCCAGGCACGTCATGTCGGCAAGTACGTGCTGACCGTGCCCGCACCGCTCGATCGCGACGGCACGGTTCTGGTGACCGGCGGCACCGGCGGCCTCGGCGCGCTGGCCGCCCGGCACCTGGTCACCACCCAGGGCGTTCGGCACCTGTTGCTGACCAGCCGCCGCGGACCCGGCGCGGACGGGGCGAGCGAACTCGCCGCCGAACTGTCCGCCCTCGGCGCCCAGGTCGAGATCGCGGCCTGCGATGTCGGCGACCGTGACGCGCTGTCCGCGCTGGTCGCGGCGATCCCCGCCGCGCACCCGCTGACGGGCGTCGTCCACACCGCGGGCGTCGTCGAGGACGCGCTGTTCACCGAGCACACCCCGGACCACATCGCACAGGTGCTGCGTCCCAAGGCCGACGCCGCCTGGCACCTGCACGAGGTGACCGAGGGACACCCCGTTGCGATGTTCGTGCTGTACTCCTCGATCGCGGGTCTGCTCGGCAACCCCGGCCAGGCGAACTACGCCGCCGCCAACGGCTTCCTGGACGCGCTGGCCCAGCACCGCAGACACCGGGGCCTGCCCGCCACCGCGATGGCCTGGGGGCTGTGGGAGCGCGGCACCGGCATCACCGGCCATCTGACCGAGCGTGACCTGCGGCGAATGCGCCGCGAAGGGCTCATCCCGCTCCCCGACGACGAGGGGATGGCACTGTTCGACAACGCCCTGTCGACCGGCAGAGCACTGGCTGTGCCTGCCCGGCTCGATCTCACGGCGCTGGGCTCGCTCGGCGACGTCGACGAGATGCCCGCGATGCTGCGGTCACTGCTGCGCGGCCGACGGCGGGCGGTGGGCGGCGGCTCCGACGAGGCGGCGAAGCTGCTGGCGAGCCTCGCCGGTCAGGAGGCCGCCGAACAGGAGCGGATCGTGCTCGGTGTCATCCGGTCGCACGCGGCCGCCGTCCTGGGGCACGCGTCGGCGGAGGCGGTGCCCGCCGAGACCGCGTTCACCGACCTGGGGTTCGACTCGCTGGGTGCCGTGGAATTCCGCAACCGGCTCGAGGCGGCGACCGGCGCGAAGCTGCGAACGACGATCGTCTTCGACTATCCCGACGCCGCCGCGCTGGCCGGCTACCTGCGCACCGAGATCGCACCCGTGGACGACCCGGGCGCCCGGGTCCTCGATCAGCTCGACGCGGTGGCGGCCGTGTGCGCCGGGACGGAACTGCCACCGGAGCGGGTCGGCGAACTGCTGCTGCGGATCGACGACCTCGTGCGGACCCTGCGCGGCGACATCGCGAGCGATCTGCTCGACAACATCGACGGTGCCGACGACGACGTCCTGTTCGATCTCATCGACCAGGTCCGTTCGGTCTGAGCCCGGACAGGAAGCGAGAAGCTGATGGCCACCGAAGCGGACCTTCGCACCTATCTCAAACGCGCCACCCGACAGCTCCAGGAGACCAGACGGCAGCTCGAAGACGAGCAGGCACGCACCCGCGAACCGATCGCCGTCGTGGGCATGGCGTGCCGGTTCCCCGGCGGGATCGAATCGCCCGAGCAGCTGTGGGAGGCGCTGATCGACGGGCGCGACCTGATCTCGGAGTTCCCGGCGGATCGGGGCTGGGACGTGGACGGGTTCCATGATCCCGACCCGGACAAGTTCGCCAAATCCTATGTGCGCGAGGGCGGTTTCCTGGCGGGCGCCGGTGAGTTCGACGCCGGGTTCTTCGGGATCAGTCCCCGCGAGGCGGAGGCCATGGACCCGCAGCAACGTCTGCTGCTGGAGCTCTCCTGGGAAGCGGTCGAGCGGGCCCGCGTCGATCCGGCCACCTTGCGCGGCACCGATACCGGCGTGTTCGTGGGATTCAGCGATCAGGGCTACGGATTCGGCGCCACCCGGGCCTGGGACGGCGCGGAGACCTACTACTTCACCGGCAACCACGCCTCGATGGCGGCGGGCCGGGTCGCGTATCTGCTGGGGCTGGAAGGTCCGGCGGTCACCGTCGACACCGCCTGCTCGTCGTCGCTGGTCGCGATTCATCAGGCGATGCAGTCGCTGCGGCTGCGTGAATGCGGCATGGCGCTCGCCGGCGGCGTGACGGTGATGTCCACCCCGATGCCGTTCGCGCTGTTCTCGCGTCAGCGCGCGCTGGCGCCGAACGGACGATGCAAGTCCTATGCCGCGAGCGCGGACGGCACCGCCTGGGGTGAAGGGATCGGTGTCGTTCTGCTGGAACGGCTGTCGGACGCGCGGCGGCACGGGCACCGGGTGCTCGCGGTCCTGCGTGGCTCGGCGGTGAACAGTGACGGAGCGTCCAACGGGCTCACCGCCCCGCGCGGACCGGCGCAGCAGCGGGTGATCGCGGCCGCGCTGGCCAACGCGAACCTGCGCGCGGCCGACATCGACCTGGTCGAGGGCCATGGCACCGGCACCGTGCTCGGCGACCCGGTGGAGGCGCAGGCCCTGCTGGCCACCTACGGGCAGCGCGACGGCGCGCCGCCGCTGCTGCTGGGCTCGGTGAAATCGAATATGGGACATACGCAGTCGGCCGCGGGTGTGGCCGGACTGATCAAGGCCGTGCAGGCGATCCGGCACGCGATGGTGCCGCCCACCCTGCACGTCGACGCGCCGACGACGCACGCCGATTGGGCCGGGGATCGCATCCTGCTGGCACTGCGGCCACAGCCGTGGCCGACGACCGGACACCCACGCCGGGCCGGGGTGTCGTCCTTCGGCATCAGCGGCACGAACGCGCACCTGATCATCGAGCAGGCACCGGAACCCGCCGAGTCCGAGATGATCTCGTCCGATCCGCACCCGAGCCCGACACCTCCGCCGATTCCCTGGCTGCTGTCGGCACGCAATCCCGCCGCCCTGCGCGCGCAGGCCGCGCGCCTTCGCGCCGCCGTCGCGAACTCCTCCGACGATCTCGTCGACATCGCGCACTCCTTGGTCACTACGAGAACGCGATTCGACCATCGCGCCGTCGTCGTGGGGCACACCCGCGAGGAGTTCCTGGACGGACTCACCGCCATCGCCGACGACCACTCCGCCCCCCACGCGGTCGTGTCCCGCCGTGCCGCCGCAGGCAAGTTGGCGATGATGTTCCCCGGTCAGGGCGGGAAACTCGCGGGCATCGGCCGCGGTCTCTATGCCACGTACCCGGTGTTCGCCGCCGCGCTCGACACGATCTGCGCGGGCTTCGACACCCACCTCGAGGGTTCGCTGCGCACCGAGATGTTCGGCACCGGTGAGCTGCTCGCGCGCACCGACCACACCCAGCCCGCCGTGTTCGCGCTACAGGTGGCGCTGTTCCGGTTGCTCGAATCCTGGGGCGTGGTACCGGCATTCGTCGTCGGCCACTCGATCGGTGAGCTGTCCGCCGCGCACGTCGCGGGTGTGCTGTCCCTGGACGACGCGGTGGCCGTGGTCGCCGCCCGCGGCCGGTTGATGCAGCGCATGGACCCGGGAGCGATGGTGTCGGTGCGGGCCTCCACCGCCGAGGTCGCCGCCTCGCTCGCCGGCCGCGAGACCGAGGTATCGATCGCCGCGGCCAATGGACCGAACGCGACCGTGATCGCGGGCGACATCGCCGCGGTGGGTGAACTCGCCCGATACTGGCGAGGGCGTGGCAGGCGAGTTGCCCGGCTCGGTGTCGACCGGGGGTTCCATTCACCGCACGTGGACACCATGGTCGACGAATTCCGCGCGATCCTCGCGACCGCCGACCTGCGCGAACCGCGTATCCCTTTCCTCTCCACCGTGACCGGCACGGAATCCACGCCGGGACAGGTGACCTCGATCGACTACTGGCTGCGTCAGGCCCGTGAGCCGGTGCGTTTCCACGAGAGTGTGCTGCGGTTGCACGAATCCGGCGTCGTCACCTATCTCGAACTGGGCGCGGGAGACACCCTGTCCGGTCTGGTCTGCGAGACGCTCGCCGACACCGGCAGCACCGCCCTTCCGGTACTGCGGCCCGGCACCGACGAAGCCGTTTCGGCGATCCGGGCCGTCGCGGGAGCATGGGTGACCGGCGCCGAAGTACGTTGGACGGCACTGTGTTCCGGCGACACCGCCGCGGAAGTGGACCTGCCGACCTATGCGTTCCAGCACCGCCGCTACTGGGTCCACACCGACAGCGCCGTACTCGAAAGCCTCATCGGCGCGGCGGGCGCCGAAGTCGCCGCCGACCGGATCGCCGGTCGGCACGACGCAGCGGAAGGGACGGCATCGCCCGCGCGGCCGGACCTGCTGACCGTCCCTCGGGATCGGCGCGGTGATGTCGCGGTGCGACTGGTGGTGGATCAGATCCGCGAGATCCTCATCGACCTCACCGACGACGAGATCGACGTGGACGCCACGGTGCTCGAGATCGGGCTCACGTCGCTGTCGGCCCTGGAACTGCGCGGCAGGATCAACGCCGTCACGGGCACGCACCTCTCGGTGGAGGATCTGTTCACCCACCCGACGCCACGGGCGCTCGGCGCGGTACTCGCCACCAGACTCTGGGACGACGCGCCGGCCCACGAGGCGGTGCCGGCATGAGCGGGGGGTTGTCGCCGGTCCGCGGGGCCCTCGGTTTCGAGCAATTGGTGCCCGCCGCGCTGGCCCACCGACGCGGGCTGGCCGAGGTCTACGTCGCCGACACCGCGATGGTCGGGAGCTCGGAATATCTTGCCGCCGTGCAGGTTCCCCGGGCACACTCGCTGTGGTTCGACCGGCTCGTCCTCTACCACGATCCGTTCTCCGCCGTCGAGGCCGTCCGGCAGGCACTGCTCGTCGTCGGGCAGCGACACCTCGGTGTTCCCGCCGACGCGCCGGCCAGCCTGCAGCGGATGGCGTTCGCGGTGGAGGACCTGAGCCTGTTCCGCGACAGCGAACGATACCCGCTCGAGGGAGTGGTGCGCCTGCGTCCCGGCGCGGCGGGAACCGGGCGCGGCTACTACCACGATGTCTGCTTCGACGCCACGCTGTCCGTCCACGGGGCGCTGGCGATGACGCTGCGGGGCAGTGGAATCACCTTTCCGCGTGACGCGTACGACGAGTTCCGGGAACTCCAGCAGGGCAAGCGCGCCACCTTCGCCGCGGTCGATCCCGGCTCGGTGCGGCGGCTGCCACCCGAACTCGTCGGCCGCCGTGACCCACGCAATGTCGTGCTCGCCCGCACCACGGGCCAGGAGCTCGTCGTGGTCGTGGACCGCGCGCATCCGAGCTTCTTCGACCATCAATACGATCACGTCCCCGGCCCGTTGCTGCTCGAAGTGTTCCGGCAGGCGGCGGTGCTGTCCGCGACCACGGCGGGACTGCTCGTCTCGCCGGTCGCCGCGGTGATCGACCTCGAGGCCCAGTTCACCGATTTCGCCGAACTGGACGCCCCCGTCACCTGCACCACCGCCGCCGTCGGCGATCTCGACCTGGACGAGATCACCGTCGAGATCGCGCTGCACCAGTACGGCAATCGCATCGCGCTCGCCCACGTCGAGCTGGCGCACTATCCCGCGTCCCCGCGATCACAGGAGCTCACATGACGACCACAGCCTCGGCGAAGCGGTACGCGGTCATCGGCGGCGGCTTGTCCGGCATCGGCGCCGCCTTCGCGCTGCACCGGGCAGGCCACACCGTGGAACTGCTCGAGCAGGACGCGGTGCTCGGTGGCCGCTGCGGGTTCGACAGCCTCGGCGGGCGACCGATCATGATGGGCGGCAAGAACATCGGCCGCCGCTATTCCGAGCTACGCGCTTTCATCGCCGCCTCCGGGCAGCGCGCCTACGAGCCCTTCGGCATCAACAGCTCGCAGATCATCGACGGCGAACTGGTGACGCTCGACAACCCCGGCATCGCCGGTTTCCTTCGTCATCTGCTGCGCATGGGCTCACCGATCGACGCGGCGCGCCTGCTCTACTACGGCGCGCGGGTGCGGTTCGACGAACGCAACCGCTACCTGGGGTCGGACTGTTTCGGCCAAGCCGAGAGCGTCACGCTCGACGCGCGTTTCGGCGCTGACTTCTGCCGATCCGTGCTGCGGCCGTTGACGGTCCGGCTCAATGCCGCCGAACCGGGCGAGGTGTACCTCGGCGCGCTCGGGGTGAGCCTGGGCATGGTGCAGGACCGATACGACCAGCTCGTCGACGGTATGCAGCCGGTCCTGGACTGGTTCGCCGCGCAGGTGCCGGTCCGGCTCGGCACCCGGGTGGATCGCATCGTGGCTCGCGACGGCCGGGTGATCGGACTCGATCTGGCGGAAAACGGCAGGGCCGCGACCTTTTCCGCCTACGACGGTGTCGTGCTGGCCCTCCCGGCACACGCGGCCGCCGTCCTGCTCGAGCCCGTGGTTCCCGCCCTGAGCAAGACCCTGAACGAGGTGGCCTACCACCCGTCCACCGTCGCGGTGGTGCACTACGAACAGCCCTTCTTCGGCAGCGACGTACGGTCGATCGCGTTCGACTCGGGGCCGTGTAGTGCCGCTGGTGTCTACGGCGTGAACGATCTCGACATCGTCCGCTATACCTTCAGCGGGCGCGACGCCCGGCCGACCCCGGATGCGCTGCTCTTGGCGAAGTGGATCGACGACGCCGAGGCGAGAGTCCGTGCCTGTCTGGACCGGCCGGCGATCGCGCGGGTGCGCACCGAGACCCGCAGTTGGGCCGCGGCGCACTGCGCCTACCTGCCCGATCACACCGGATTCCGCGCCCGGCTTCGTGAACAGCTCGACTCCGTCGCGGGACTACAGCTCGCCGGTGACTACCTGCTCGGCGCCCAGTTGGAAGCCTGCTACCGATCCGGGATCGCGGCGGCGACCGCCTTGACCGCCTAACCGTGCCCGGGGCGTCACGTGACATCACGCGGCGCCCCGGGGATGCACCATGTCGTCGGCGAGCAGAGCGATACGGGCCCGGAGGATACCCTCGGCGGTCGTCAAGTCGAGGTCGGTCAATCCGCTCACCCGGCGCAGGCGGTAGTCGATGGTGTTGGGGTGCACGTGCAGTCGGCGACCGGTGGCTTTGCGATTGAGCCCGGTCGCCATGTATGTCCGCAGCGTCTCCAGCAGCTCGGGATGGGTGGCGAGCGGGGCGATCACACCGGCCAGATGCTCGCGCGCCGGACCCGGCCGGGTGAGCTGGTACTCGATGGCGATATCCGAGAGTTCGTACAGCCCTGGTGGTTTGGCGATTCCGCGTACCAGCTCGAGCAGTTCGTGCGCGTCTTCGGTGGCCTGCGGGATCTGTTCGATCGGGGCGGGCACCAGCGTCGCGGTGAGCTCGACACCCGAGGTCGCGCTGATGGTGGCCAGCACGTCGCCGGTCATCTGCGGCAGCTCGGGTTCGTCGCTGGGAATCAGCAGGGTGCCACCCCTGGTGCTCAGCAGGGCCAGCGACCGGGAGGCGAAAGCATCGGCCAGCGCCGCCTGCACCCGCCGCAGTTTGCGTCGCGCCACCACCTGGGCGTCCACGCGCGGATCGTGCTCGTCGGCCAGCTCGGGGATCATCAGCGCCACCACCTGATAGGAATCCGCGACCCTGATGCCGGTCTGCCGGGTGAGGGCGCCGACACCGTGGCCGCTCAGCAGCGCCGAGACCATCGTCTGCGCGCCGGTCTGGTGTTCCTTGGCGACCTCGCGCTGCTCGTCGAGATAGGCGCTCGTCACCGTCGCGTTGATGACCTCGAGCGTGCGTAACAGCAGGCGGGTCCCCGCGACGACCTCGGCCAGATCGTCCGCGGTCACCTGCTCGATGACGAGCTCGAACCCTATCCGAAACCCCTCGGCGTAGGCGCGCAGCAAGGTGCCGACGGGCACCCCCTCCCGCGCGTGCTGGGCGGCGGCCGCGCGCAGCGCCGCGAGTTGCTGCTCCGACGGCGTCGTGCGTTTGTCCAGCATCTCGATCGCCAGCGTCAGACAGCGACGGGTGAACTCGGTGATATCGCCGCGCATCGCCTCGCTCGGCAGTGCCTGGCACGGCATCACATTCTCGGCGAAATAGGAGACCAGCTGGGAAACCAGTTCGTCGGCATTCCCGAGAGCGCTCGATGCGGCCCGGCCGTCCGCGATAGTGAGCGGATTGTGGATCCGATCCATGGCTTGAGAATTCATCGAGTGCACTCCGGTGTGGCGGACAGCGATTGGGACTTGTGTGAGTCGCAACATAGCCATTCGGAGGTCGTAGTCGCCGGTCCCATAGGATGACCTGGTGGGATCACGACGCCCTCACAGCCGGGTTGTGTGGACTCACAAGCGGGGGAACTCACCCGTTCGCTGGAGGGTTGCGCGGCGGTCCGGCACGGTCGTAGACCATCGTGCTCACCGCGCCGAGGACCAGGCCGACCGCCAAGCCCAGCGAGGTCATCCAGAAACCCCTCGCGAGCCCCGACACCGGATCGGCGTCGAAGTACAGGATCGCGCGGACCGCCATGTACACCTGATGCAGTGGTTCGAACGAGGCCAGCACGCCGAAACAACGCGGCGTGGCCTCGATCGGCACCGAGCCGGCCGAGGACGGCAGCCCGAGAACGACGAACACGACCAGGTTCACCAGCAGCCCCGCCGAACCGAGTGCGGCGAGCACCGACACGCCGGTGACGCCGATGGCGATCATCGCGAACGCGCTGTACAAGAACAGCAGAAGCGGTTGCGCGACAGGCATTCCCAGCAGGTGCGCGACGACGAGCAAGACCGCCGCGACAAGCGGCGCCGCGACGACGAGCACGCCCCATTTGAGCAGCACCGTGCGCCATCGGGTGATCCGTGCCGGTCGCACCCGCAGAGACCACGGTCCGTACTCGGTCGGCACGAAACCCAGCGCGCCATCGACCATCGTGTGGACGATCATCGCGCCGAGCGTGCCCGCGAGCAGCAGGACGAGAGCGTAGAAGAACGCGCCGAGCCCGGCGCCGCTGCCCTCGGGCAGCGGATGGAACTCGGTGTGGATCACCTCGACGGGATTGCGCAGCGACACGGCGGTCGCGCCCGGCAGCGGGTGGTCCGGGCCCAGTGTGCTGGTGACGGTCGCGAGGAGTTGCGCACCGATCCGCGCGTTCACCTCGGCCAATGCCCGGTCGCTGAATCGTTGCACGATCGTCGAGGCGAAGGCGCCGGTGCGCGGATTGGTCCGCACGGTGATCGTGGGGCGTTCGATCTCGCCGGGAATCACGCTCCCCGTGCCCAGCGTGCCGAGCCGTTTGGTGAAATCACCCGCGATGATGATCGCGCCGTAGAGTTCGCCACTGCGTAGCTGTCTTTCGGCCTGGGCTGCTCCCAGTACGCGCAGATCGATCTTGTCCGCGGGCACACCCTGGCGCAATGCCGTGGTGATCTCCCCACCGACATCGCGCCACTGCGGTGGCGAACCGAGCATATCGCCGACATCCTGGTCGACCAGCGCGACCGGGAAGTCGTGCAGATTCTTCTCGGGGTCGACGATGTAGCCGAGATACATCATGGCCATCAGCCCACTGAGCAGGGTCACAACGATGGTCGGCGACAGCCAGATACGCACGGCCGCACGCTAACAGCGGCAGAGAACGCGCGGCGACGGCTTGGAAACTGTCCAATGCTGCTACTCGCGGGCTGGATCAGGTCCGAAACGTCCCGGCCGCCGGGGCGATCGCTACGCGTACCGCACGGTCGTGCGTTGCCTGCCGAGATCGATCGCGCCGTCGTCGGTGGCGACCGTCGCTTCGATGACGTCACCGTCGCGCAGGTACTTGGGGTTCTCGGCCTGGCGGTCGAAGAACAGCTTCCATTTGATCCTGGGTGGCAGCATCGCGCCGATGATCTCCACCGCCTTGGGTGGGGCGCTGATCGCGGTCCCCACCGGAGTTCCGGTGAGCAGCAGATCGCCGGCGTCCATCCGCTGGAACCGCGACAGCGCCCGCAGGGTCTCGAGCGGTCGGTAGATCATGTCCGCCGCGGTCATGTCCTGGCGCTTGTCGCCATTGACCCACAGCCGTAGCCGCAGGTCGGCGAACCGGTCGAGTTCGCCCGCTTCCAGGAGCACCAGTGCCGGTCCCGTCGGGGTGAACGTCGGATACGACTTGCCCTCGTAGTACTGGGTCTGCGGCAATTGCACGTCGCGCGCCGAGATGTCGTTGGTGACGACGAGCCCCGCGATGTAGTCGCCGAGATTGCCGGCGTGGATCTCGGTACCGACGGGCATCTCCCTGCCGAACACCAACCCGATCTCGACTTCGTAGTCCAGGAGCCGCACATGGCTCGGACGGACGACCTCGTCGTGGGGGCCACTGATCGATCCCGAGGTCTTCCTGAAGAAGGTGAGGGGGACCGATCCGGGATCTCCGCCGGAATCCTTCACGTGGGACGCGAAGTTCGTCATCTGGGCGACCACCCGGCACGGTGCCGTGACCGGGGAGAGCAACGAGAGCTCGCGCACCGGGACCAGATCGGTGTCTCGCGCCGCCCTGGTGATCGCGGAGCGGTCGGCGAGGAGGGCGGCGGTCGTGGTGGCGTCGGTGGCGATCCGGGCGGCGCCCGCGGAGGTCAGCAGCCACCAGCCGTCGATCGCGCGGAGAACGGTGTGTGCCATGAACGCTACTTTCTTCAGGCCGGTCAGCTGCTCGTGTGCTGACGATATCGTCACTTGAGACGTATGCATCAGTTCGGATCAACTGGATGATAGCATCAATTATGAGATAGTGATCATTTGTGTGATCGGGAATCGACCGACTCGGTGTGGAGGGCACGATGGATGACACTGGCGGCACCAATCGGCTGGAGCGGCGCAAAGCCCGGACTCGGGCGGCGCTCGTCGCGGCGGCGCAGGACTTCATCGCGCAGGGCAGGCTCACTGTGCCCATTCTGGAGATCACCCAGGCCGCGGACGTCGGCATGGGGTCGTTCTACAACCATTTCTCGAGCCGGGAGCAACTCCTGCAGGTGGCCGTCGCAGAGGTGCTCGACCGGCTCGGTGGTGCGCTGGACGAACTGACGGCAGACCTCGACGACCCGGCGCACGTCTTCGCGCAGAGCTTCCGTCTGGTGGGCAGGGTGCACCGGCGTGAACCCACCGCCAGCAAGGTTCTGCTCGCGGAGGGACTGGTCTACGCGGGATCGGACAGGGGCGTGGCCGCGCGAGCGCGCCGGGATATCGAGATCGGCATGCGCGCCGGTCGGTTCCGGGTGCGCGATCTCGAACTCGCGCTGGTGATCGTGTCGGGCGCCGCGCTGCGCCTGGGCCAGTTGTTGCACGAACAGACCGACCGTGACGACGCCGCGGCCGTCGACCAGGTGACCGAAGACCTCCTGCGCATGCTCGGACTCGGCGCGCAAGAGGCTCACGACATCAGTCGACGTGCCCTGCCGGAGATCTGACATTCGGCTCGGGCCGGGCGGGTGGGGAACCACCG
>NZ_JBSGDP010000082.1:0-25232 GCF_053602435.1 Nocardia sp. NPDC004415 | reverse complement strand
TATTCTTTTGGTGTTTATGGGGGGGCGGGTGTAAGGTACAGCCCCCAAGGGCGGGGGCACCGGCGGGGGGGGGCCCCCCTAGGGCCCCCCCCCCCGGAACCCGGCCCACCTCCGACCGGGTGCGCGAGGCGCTGTTCAGCGCCATCGACGCCCGCCTCGACCTCGACGGCACGCGCGTGCTCGACCTCTACGCGGGGTCGGGCGCGCTCGGCCTGGAGGCGCTCTCGCGCGGCGCCGCACACGCCCTGCTGGTCGAATCCGACCGCAAGGCCGCCGCGGTGGTGCGCGCCAATATCGCCGACCTCGGCCTGCCCGGCGCCGAACTGCGCCTGGGCACCGTGGGCACCGTCCTGGCCCAGCCCGCACCCGACGACTACGACGTGGTCTTCGCCGACCCGCCCTACGACGTGAGCACCCCCGAGGTCACCGCCGACCTCGCCGCCCTGGCCGCCAACGGCTGGCTCGCCCCCGAGGCCCTGGTGATCGTGGAACGCTCCATCCGCTCACCCGAAATCACCTGGCCCGCAGGCTATGCGCCGCTGAAGACCCGCAAATACGGGGAGACCAGAATCGAGCTCGCCCAGTTCGGTGCTAGCGTCTGAGTCATGGCTGCAGCACTGTGCCCCGGCTCCTTCGACCCGGTCACCAACGGTCACCTCGATGTGTTCACCCGCGCGGCCGCGCAGTTCGACGAGGTGGTCGTCACGGTGAATGTGAACCCCAAGAAGCAGGGCATGTTCACCGTCGAGGAACGCATGGAACTGCTGCGCGACGCGGTGCGGCACCTGCCCAATGTGCGGGTCGCCTCCTGGCAGGGGCTCACGGTCGACTTCGCCAAGCAGGAGGGCATCCGCGCGATCGTGAAGGGCATGCGCGACGCGGGCGACTTCGGCTACGAGCTGCAGATGGCGCAGATGAACCACAAGCTCGCCGGCGTCGACACCTTCTTCATCGCCACCAACCCCTCGCTGAGCTTCCTGTCCAGCTCGCTGGTGAAGGAAGTCGCGGCCTATGGCGGCGATGTCAGCGACATGCTTCCGCCGACCGTGCACAAGCGGCTGCTCGAGAAGATCGCCGAGCGCAAGAACGCCTAGAACAGCCCGCGCAGAGCCAGGAAGCGCAGGCCGCCGACGGCGGCCGTGATGCCCAGGACCACCAGGGCCTGCGCGGTGTCGCCCAGGCCGGGCGCCCACACGCCGAGCGCGGCCAGGCCCGCGGTGGTGATACCGAGGCCGAGCAGGGCCAGCCCGCCGCCCTCCCACTGCGCGGTGAACCAGCTGACCCGGTCGGTGGCGTGGAAGGTGAGCTGACGGTGCAGCTCGTTGGCGAGCACGGTGCTCACGATCGAGCCGACGACATTGGCGATCAGCGGCCCGACGCCGACCATGGCGAAGAACAGCAGCACATAGGCGATATTGCTGGACCCGCCGACCAGCGCGAAGCGGATGAGCTGCGGCAGGGCGCGGTCGCCGCGCAGATAGCGCAGGGTCCGGTCCACCCGCGGGCGCACCGGAACCGGCGCGACGACCAGCGGCAGCGGGTTGGCGAAGGGGGTGAACATGCCCGCGACGTGCAGCACCGAAGGTCTCGGTGTTTCCAGGACGGTCATGGTTCGACTCCGATCGCGATGAACAGACGTCGAGAGGAACAACAGCGAAAAGCGTGTGGAACTTCCCGGCGACGGCGTTGTCGTGCCCACCGATGGTAGCCGAAGTGGAGGGCTTCACTCCACTTGATATCCGTGCGATCTAGGACACTGTCGCGACACACCGCGACGACATTCGGCACAGGCGCCCGCGACGGGCACACTGGGCGGCGGCGGTAGTGGTTTCGCCGTGAGTCCGCAGGAGGGTAGTGAGCATGTATCGCGTATTCGAAGCACTCGACGAACTGGTCGCCATCGTCGAAGAGGCGCGCGGCATCCCGCCGACCCGCAGCTGCATCGTGCCGCGCGGTGACGTCCTCGAACTGCTCGACGACGTTCGCGACGCCCTGCCCGGCGAGCTCGACGACGCCCAGGACGTCCTGGATCACCGCGACAAGATCGTCGGCGACGCCCGCGCCGGGGCCGAGGCCACCGTCACCGCGGCCGACGAGCAGGCCCGCACCACCGTCGAGGCGGCCCGCACCGAGGCCGACCGCATCCTGGCCGACGCCAAGGCGCACGCCGACCGGATGGTCGCCGAGGCCACCGCGCACGCCGACCGGCTGGTCAGCACCGCCCAGGCCGAGGCCGAACAGGTGATCGCCGACGGCAACGCCGAATACGACGAACTCACCGGCCGCGCCCAGATCGACGCCGACCGGGCCATCGAGTCCGGTAAGGCGTCCTACGAGCGCTCGGTCGCCGACGGCCAGGCCGAGCAGGCCCGCCTGGTGTCGCAGACCGAGGTGGTGCGGGCCGCGCACGTCGAATCGGCCCGGCTCATCGACGACGCCCAGGCCGAGGCCGACCGGGTCCGCGCCGAATGCGACGACTACGTCGACGAGCGGATGGGTGATCTCGACGGCCGACTGGCCGAACTGGAGGAGACGGTCGGCACCACCCGGCGCACCATCACCCGTGGCCGCAGGCACATGCGCGGTGCGCCCGCCGGGGACTACCCGGAATACGCCGCCGAGCACCGGCGCTGAGCGCACCGCGCGTTTTGAGTTCGGCCGGGGTCCTGCCGTACTGTTGAGTGGTTGCCCATCATCCCCTCGACGGTTAGTGAGTCAGTGATGTCCGCCGGTTCCGGTTCATCCGCGCGTCCACGCAAGGCCAACGGCCCTGTGTCCGACGCGGGTTTCGTGCTGGACGTCCGCAGTCTCGGCCGCAGGCCGGGGACCATGCGGGAGTTGCGTCGCACTGTCACCGACCACGAGCGGCTGGGTCTCGACCTGATCGCCATCCCGGCCGAGGCCGCGGTGGAACTCGACCTGCAGTTGCAGGCCGTCTCGGAGGGCGTGCTGGTCACCGGCACGGCGTCCGCGCCGACGGTGGGGGAGTGCTCGCGCTGCCTCGAACCGTTCGACGACCGGGTGGAGATTCGTCTGACGGAGCTGTTCGCGTATCCGGACAGCACCACCGAGCAGACGACCGAGGACGACGAGGTCTACCGCATGGAAGACGACCTCATCGACCTCGAGCCGGTGATCCTCGACGCCATCGGGCTGGAGCTCCCGCTGCAGCCGCTGTGCACCCCGGACTGTGGGGGCCTGTGCCCCGAGTGCGGTGTGCGGATGGCGATTGCGGGTTCCGATCATGGGCATGAGATACTGGACCCTCGCTGGGCGAAGTTGGCGAGTTTCGCCACCGAGACGCCCGGCACCGGCGACCCCGCCGAGGGTGCCACCACCCCAGACCGATCCGCTCCCGTGGCAAACGATGTCCACGTGGTCAGCGAAAACACAGAGGAGAAGTAGCCGTGGCTGTTCCCAAGCGCCGGATGTCCCGTTCCAACACCCGGTCGCGGCGCAGCCAGTGGAAGGCCGTCGCGCCGACCCTGGTCACCTGCCCGAACCGTGCCTGCGGTGAGAAGACCCTCCCGCACATCGCGTGCCCGTCGTGCGGCACCTACAAGGGCCGCCAGGTCACCGCTGCTGTCTGATTCGTGACAGCGAGCAAAGACACAGTAGGCGCGGCGGATCACGCCAGCCTGCTCACCGCCCTCGGTGTCGACGTACGACCGGAGCTTCTGCGCCTCGCGCTGACGCACCGGTCGTACGCGTACGAGAACGGCGGTCTGCCGACCAACGAGCGCCTCGAGTTCCTCGGCGACTCGGTCCTCGGCCTCAGCATCACCGAGCGCCTCTACACCGAGCACCCGGACAAGTCCGAGGGTGAGCTCGCCAAGCTGCGCGCCAGCGTGGTGAACATGCACGCGCTCGCCGAGGTCGCGCGCGGACTCGGCGACGGCGGACTCGGCCAGTACCTGCTGCTCGGCAAGGGCGAAGAACTCACCGGCGGCCGCGACAAGCCGAGCATCCTCGCCGACGGCATGGAATCGCTGCTGGGCGCCGTGCATCTCGAGCACGGCATCGAAGTGGCCCGTGGCGTCGTGCTGCGCCTGTTCGCCGAACTGCTCGAGCGTGGCCCCCGCATGGGCGCCGGTCTCGACTGGAAGACCAGCCTGCAGGAGCTCACCGCCGAACGCGGGCTGGGCGTGCCCGCCTACGAGATCACCTCCACCGGCCCGGACCACAACAAGGAGTTCACCGCCACCACGGTGATCGCCGGTCGTCCGTACGGTCAGGGTGTCGGCCGCTCCAAGAAGGAAGCCGAGCAGAAGGCCGCCGGGGCCGCTTACCAGGCGCTCACCGACGAACCCGTCGCAGAAGCCTGAGCCGTGCCCGAACTGCCCGAGGTCGAGGTGGTGCGGCGCGGTCTGGCCGAGCATGCCGTCGGGCGTGCCATCGAGAACATCGTCGTCACCCACCCGAGGGCCGTGCGCAGGCATGCCCCGGGTGGTGCCGATCTGGCGGCCCGGCTGACCGGGCTGCGTATCGAGGCCGCGCAGCGCCGCGGCAAATACCTGTGGCTCACCTTCGACGAGCCGGACACCGCCCTGATCGTGCACCTGGGGATGAGCGGGCAGATGCTGGTGCAGCCCGCGGGCGCCCCGCTCGAGAAGCACGCCCACATCCGCGCCGGGCTCGGTGACGGCACCGAACTGCGCTTCGTCGACCAGCGCACCTTCGGCGGCTGGGCGCTCGGCGAGCTCGTCACGGTGGACGGCACCCCGGTGCCCGACTCGGTGGCCCACATCGCCCGCGACCCCCTGGACCCCCGGTTCGACCGCGAGGCCGCGGTGGCCGCCATCCGCGCCAAGAACACCGAGATCAAGCGGGTACTGCTGGATCAGACCGTGGTCTCCGGCATCGGCAACATCTACGCCGACGAGGCACTGTGGCGAGCCGGCCTGCACGGCACCCGCCTCGCCTCCGGCCTGACCCGGCCCGCCGTGCGCGCCCTGCTCGACGGCGTCACCGCGGTCATGAGCGAAGCGCTGGCCGTCGGCGGCACCTCCTTCGACGCGCTGTATGTGAATGTGAACGGCGAATCCGGCTATTTCTCCCGCTCACTGGCCGCATACGGGCGGGAGAACGAACCGTGCGATCGGTGCGGCGCGCTGCTGGTGCGCGAGCAATTCATGAACAGATCGTCTTTTTCCTGCCCGACGTGTCAGCGGAAGCCGCGCCGCCGCTGAACCCGGCGCGCTACCGTTTCTGGTGACGGGTCGTGACCGGCCGGGTCCGTGCAGGAGGACGTTATGCGCAAGCTGACCTATTTCGTGGCATCGACGATCGACGGGTTCATCGCCGCCGAGGACGGGACACTGGATTTCTTCCCCGTCGGCGGCGACCACGGGCCCTCGATCATCACCCAGTATCCCGAGACGCTGCCGACCAAGGTGCGCGAGGCGCGCGGCATCGCGGCGGGCAATGTCTACTTCGACACCGTGATCATGGGCCGCAAGACCCACGATTTCGGGGTGCGGACCGGCACGGCCAGTCCGTACGAGCATCTGCGCCAGTACGTGGTGTCCACCACGCTGCCCGAATCGCCCGCGCCCGGTGTGGAGGTGATCGGGTCCGACCCGGTGGGCGCGGTGCGGGCGCTCAAACGCGAAGCGGGGCTGGGTATCTGGCTCTGCGGTGGCGGTGAGCTGGCCCAGACGCTGCTGCCCGAGATCGACCAGGTGTTCCTCAAGCTGTATCCGGTGGTGCTCGGCACCGGCCGCCCGCTCTTCGGCGGCGGCGCGAGACTGCCCGCGCCGGAACGGTTCCGGGTGATCACCAGCCGGGTGTACGCCGACGGCGTCGCCTTCCTCAAGTACGGCCGGATCAGGTAGGGCCATGACGGCGGCGGGCGGTCCCGGTCCGGTCGCGGCGCTGCGCGAGATCGCGTTCTGGCTCGAACGCGGTCGCGCCGAGACGCACCGCGTGAAGGCCTACCGCCGGGCCGCCGACGTGGTGGCCGCCCTGTCCGCCACCGAATTCGCCGCCCGCGCACGCGAGCACAGCTGGCGCGAGCTCACCGGCATCGGTCCCAAGACCGCCGCCGTGATCGAACAGGCCCAGACCGGTGCGGTGCCCGACTATCTCGCCGACTTGCGCGCGTCGGCCGAGCCCATCGCCCCGGCCGGTGCCGCGCTGCGCAAGGCTCTGCGCGGTGATCTGCACACGCATTCCGACTGGTCCGACGGCGGCAGCCCGATCGCCGAGATGATGGCCGTCGCGGCGGCGCTGGGGCACGAGTACTGCGCGCTGACCGATCACTCGCCTCGGCTCACCGTGGCCAACGGGTTGTCCGCCGAGCGGTTGCGCCGTCAGCTCGACGTGGTCGCCGAACTCAACGCGCGGCTGGCGCCGTTTCGCGTGCTCACCGGGATCGAGGTCGACATCCTCGACGACGGCGGCCTCGACCAGGAGCCCGAGCTGCTCGACCGGCTCGACATCGTCGTCGCCAGCGTGCATTCGCGCCTGCGCGACGACAGCGCCACGATGACCCGGCGCATGGTCGACGCCGTCGCCAACCCGCACGTCGACATCCTGGGCCACTGCACGGGGCGCCTGGTGGAGGGTGGCCGAGGCACCCGGCCGGAGTCCAGCTTCGACGCCGAAATCGTCTTCGAGGCGTGCCGCCGCTACGGCACGGCCGTCGAGATCAACAGCAGGCCCGAGCGCCGTGATCCACCGGGACGGTTGATCGAGCTGGCGGTGGAGATGGGGTGCTACTTCAGCATCGATACCGACGCGCACGCGCCGGGGCAGCTCGACTGGCAGGGCTACGGCTGCGAACGCGCGCTCGCGCACGGGGTCGACGCGGCGCGGGTGATCGACACCTGGCCGGTCGAGGAGCTGCTCGCGTGGACGGCGGTACCCAGTGGGTGAAGTCCGGCCGAACAGTTGATGTCGGCGTGCTCGAACGCGGATCCGGCTGGTAGACATACGGATACGCGCAGCGGGTCGAGGTGGGGTGGGCGATGGGGGATTTTCCGGTCGATGTCGTCCTGTCGCTGATCGGTCTGGTGGTCGCGGTCGCCGCGTTCCTGCGCGAGTTCGTCTTCGTCGGCCGCAAGCGCCTCGGGTACCGCGTGCAGATGAACACCCCGGCCAGCCGGATCCTGGAGGACCCGAACGCGGCCGCGCCACCGGCGGGGTCCGGTCCGGCGGCACCGAAATCGGTGGTACTCATCCGGATCGAGAACGACGGCAACGCCACCATCGAGGACGGTGACTACGGCGGCACCGGCAGGCCACGGCTGAGCTTCCCGCAGCATCGGGTGAGCGTGGTGGAGGTGACCGAGCGGGTCGACCAGTCCGGGGCACCGGTGCAGCCGCTGAGCCCGGCGCTGCGCGCGATCGCCGCGGGCGCCGACGACGACGGCCACGCCGAGATCGCGCTGCCCGCCGAACGACTCGAACGCGGCGAGCACTACAAGGTGCTCGCCGTGCTGGAAGGCCCCGCGCCCGATCCGCTGGACCGCAACGCGACCAAGGTCATCCAGAAGGTCGGCAGCCTGAAGGGCGGCCGGTTCGTGCTGACCTCGAGCGGGTCGCGGCGTGAGCCCGCGCTGCTGGGGCTGAGCGTGTTCCTGGCCCTGGTGGTGCTGACCCAGCTGCTGGTCGCGGTGCTGCGCGCGGACCCGCCGCCGCGTGACTGCGCCGAGGGCGCGCTGACCGTCGTCGGCTCGACGGCGTTGGCCCCGGCGATCCGCAAGGCGGCCGAGAACTACGAGAAGACCTGCACCGCCGCCCGGTTCAGCTTCGACTTCACCGGCACCGAACCCGGTCTGCGGGCACTGACCAGGGTGGGGGAGACCACCGCCGTGCTCGCGATCGGTGACGGCGGCAAGGGCACCTCGTTCGCCTCGCTGACCGAGCATCCGCTGGTGCGCAGCTCGTTCTCGATGGTGGTGCACCCGGCCGTCGGGCTGCGGGATCTGACCACCGCCCAGATCCGTGATCTGTATCGCGGAAACATCCGCAACTGGAACGAGATCGGCGGGCCGGACCTGCCGGTGGTGCTGATCGACCGCACCGCGGGATCGGGCACCCGCCGCGCGCTGGAGGCCCGGCTGCTCGAGGAGAACCGGAAGGTGTTCCGCTACACCAGTTGCGTGGGGATGGCGGTGGGCGGGACACAGTGCGAGGTGGACGTCACCGAGGAAGTGGCTGTGTTTGTTGCCAAAATCCCTGGCGCGGTGGGGTATCTGGAGACCTCGGCGGTGGGCGCGGACGTGGCGGCGGTGACCATCGACGGGATCGCGCCCACGCGGGAGGCGGTGCGCGACGGCACGTATCCGTTCACCGGCGTGGAATACGCGTACACCCACGGGCCGGTCGCCGGTGATTCGCTGGTGGCCCAGTTCCTGGACTACCTGACCCGAGGTAAGGCCAGGCTCACCATGATCGAGTTCGGCAACATACCGTGCGATACCGAGTCCGAACCGAAATTCTGTACGCCGTAGAGGGCTGTTGACGGCGGAATCTCCTGTCCCGGCGCGGCATCGCCGACACGAATTCACGAGGCGACGCTGGTTTACTCTCCGGTAGCGGGGTACGTTCCATCACGGCCACTCTGTTCAGGCGGGTGCGCATTCCGGCCATCTCTTGTTCAAAGCAAGTGTTGCGAGGTTGTGTCCCTGGAAGGAAGGTCATGAGTGCAGACATGTCGGCAATGTCGCCGGCCGGGTTCTTCGAGAATCCACTGCGTATCGCGATGGTTGTTCCCCCGTATTTCGATGTTCCCCCCAAGGCCTACGGCGGCGTCGAAGCCGTAGTCGCCGATCTGGTCGATTCGCTCTGTGAGCGCGGCCATCACGTCACCCTGTTCGGCGCGGGCGAGCCCGGAACCAAGGCGAACTTCGTGCCGCTGTGGGACCGGATCCAGCCCGAGCGGCTGGGTGATCCGTTCCCCGAGATCGTCCACGCGCTGCGGGTGCGCCGCGCGATCGAGCGCCTGGCCGAGACCGAAGGGGTGGACCTGGTCCACGACCACACCTTCGCCGGTCCGCTCAACGCGCCCGCCTACGCCGATCTGGGCCTGCCCACGGTGGTCACCGTGCACGGCCCGGTCCAGGACGACTGCTACCGGTACTACCGCGAACTGGGCCAGGAGTGCTCGCTGGTGGCGATCAGCGACCGCCAGCGCGCGCTGGCCCCGGACCTGCCGTGGGCGGGCCGGGTGCACAACGCGCTGCGCCCCGAGCAGTGGCCGTACCAGACCGAAAAGCAGGACTACGCCCTGTTCCTCGGCCGCTTCAGCGCCGACAAGGGCCCACACCTGGCGCTGGACGCCGCCCACGCGGCGGGCATCCCGCTGATCCTGGCGGGCAAGTGCAGCGAGGCGCCGGAGAAGGCCTACTACGAGGAGTTCGTCGCCCCCCGGATGACCGACGCGGATCAGATGTTCGGCCTCGCCGACGCGGCGGCCAAGCGTAAACTCCTGTCCGGAGCTCGGTGTCTGCTGTTCCCCATCCGCTGGGAGGAGCCGTTCGGCATGGTGATGATCGAGGCGATGATCTGCGGCACGCCCGTGGTGGCGTTGCGCGGTGGCGCGGTGAGCGAGGTGGTGGTCGACGGGGTCACCGGGCGGATCTGTGACGATCCGGCCGAATTGCCCGCCGCCATCGCCGAAGTCGCGACCTACGACCCGGCCGCCTGCCGGGCCCACGTGGTCGACCACTTCGGCGCCGACACCCTCGGGCGCGGCTACGAGCAGGTGTACCGCGACCTGCTGGCACGCACCACGATCGGTGGCGTCGGCGACGGCTACGCGCTGCCCGTTCCGGTCGGGGCGGCCGGCGGGCGCGGATGAGTCAGGACGACGGGTCGCCGAGCCCGCTCAACGCGGGGGAACCCGCGGGGCTCGGCGGCAGCGGGGGCAATGTGACCCTCGTCGAAGGTGGCACGTTCTGCCTGTCCGACCGGCTCGGTGACATCGAGCCGGGCAAGCCCCAGGGCCTGTTCTTCCGGGATGCCCGGGTGATCTCGCGCTGGGAGTTGATGATCGACGGCAAGCGGCCCGAGCCGCTGTCGGTGCTGAGCCCGGAGGCCTTCGCGGCGCGGTTCGTGCTGCGCAGGCCGCCGCAGCAGGGCCGGGCCGACAGCACCCTGCTGGTGGTGCGCGACCGGCTCGTCGCCGACGGCATGCACGAGCTGATCACGCTGGACAACATGAGCCGTGAGGCCACCGCGGTGGTGCTCGAGCTGCACGTCGACGCCGATTTCGTCGATCTGTTCTCGGTGAAGGAAGGCCGGATGGGCAGTCACCGCTCGGAGATGACGACCTCCGACGGGGAACTGCTGCTGCACGACCGCACCGACCTGTCGCGCGGCCTGGCGCTGACCTCCTCCATCGAGCCGATGGTGTTGCCCGGCACCATGATCTGGCGCGTGGTGGTGCCCGCGGGCGGCCGCTGGCAGACCGAGATCACCGCCGCGCCCGCCGGGGCGGCACAGCGTCCGCAGACCCAGGGCACGCCCAAGGAGCGCTACCGCGACAGCGAACCGGTGCGCAAGATCCAGGCCTGGCGGGCCACCGCCACCGACATCAGCGCCGACTACGGGTTGCTCAACCGGGTGCTGCGGCGCAGCGAGAGCGACCTGGGCGCCTTGCAGATCCACACCGACTCCGGCACCGGCAGGCCCTTCGTCGCGGCGGGCGCGCCCTGGTTCATGACGCTGTTCGGCCGCGATTCGCTGCTGACGGCCTGGATGTCGCTGCCGCTGGAAACCGATCTGGCCCTGGGCACCCTGCAACAGCTGGCCGAACTGCAAGGGCAGACGGTCGATCCGCTGGTGGAGGAGGAGCCCGGCCGGATCATGCACGAGATGCGCCGCGGCCCGGCCGTGGGCCAGGTGCTGGGCGGGCAGATCTACTACGGCACCGTCGACGCCACCCCGCTGTTCGTGATGCTGCTGGCCGAATGCCTGCGCTGGGGCGCGGAACCCGCGTCGATCGCGACGCTGCTACCCGCCGCCGACGCCGCCATCGGCTGGATCACCGACTTCGGTGACCGCGACGACGACGGCTTCGTCGAATACGTGCGCGCCACCGACCGCGGCCTGATCAACCAGGGCTGGAAGGACAGCTTCGACGGGATCAACGACGCCGCGGGCCACATCGCCCAGGCGCCCATCGCGCTGTGCGAGGTGCAGGGCTATGTCTACGCGGCCTATCTGGCCCGCGCCGAACTGGCCGACGCCTTCGACGACACCGTCCTGGCCACCCGGATGCGCGAGCGGGCCGCGGAACTGCGCACCAAGTTCGCCGAGCAGTTCTGGCTGCCGCACTACGGCTGGTACGCCGTCGCGCTCGACGGGAGCAAACGCCAGATCGACGCGCTCACCAGCAATGCCGCGCACTGCCTGTGGTCGGGCATCGCCACCGACGAGCACGCCGAGATCCTGATCCGCAATCTGGCGACCGCGGACATGGACTCGGGTTTCGGCCTGCGCACACTGGCCTCGAACATGGGCGCCTACAACCCGATGAGCTATCACTGCGGCTCGATCTGGCCGCACGACACGGCCATCGCGGTCGCCGGGCTCATGCGCTACCAGCACGTGCCAGGCGCTGTCGCCCTCGCGACCAAGCTCTCCGCCGGGCTGCTCGACGCGGCGGCCGCCTTCGACGGCAGGCTGCCGGAACTGTTCTGCGGTTTCCCGCGGGCCAGATTCCAGGCGCCGGTGCCCTACCCCACCTCGTGTTCGCCACAGGCGTGGGCCAGCGCGGCGCCGCTGCTGCTGGTGCGCTCGTTCCTCGGGCTCGACCCCGACGTGCCGGGCCGCACCCTGACCGTGCGACCGCAGGTGCCCGCGGCATGGGGCTGCGTGCGGCTCTCGGAGTTCCGGCTGGGGGAGGCGACGGTGGATCTCGAGGTCTGCGGTTCGGCGGTGACGGTGACGGGTCTGCCCGAGGGGTGGGCGTTGATCACCGACGAAAACCGTTAACACACAGCAGGATCGGGGCCGGATCTCTCGCTCGCATCCGGCCCCGACCCGGTCAATTCAGGACCGGGAAACGGTCGTCCAGGGCGAGATCGAGCTCGACGACGTTCGCCGCGATGGCCGTCAGAGATATCGGATGCAATAGGTGATCGTTCCCCCGTGGAATGACAAGGAGGCATGTCCGCCGCATCCGGACACCGATCGTGTGGTTCGCAGGGCAACGAAGTTTCCGGGCGAGCACGACGCCGGGAGGACAGGACCAGCGGGGTCGGTCAGGCGGTAACAATAGTTGGCGACCATAAAGACGGTGAGGCACAGGCCGTAATCCTCATCGACAATGAAGCCATCTTTCGAATTCGGGCATTCCCAGTCGGGGTTGTCTGGATGCAATATCGCCTTGACCTTGTAGGGGCGGTCTCCGTTCTCGCAGTCGGAACCAGCGCGCGTCAGATTCCCGGTGGCGTTCAACGCAATGCAGTCACCCACCAACGCGCGCGGTCGCGACCGCCCCACCGGTACTGTCGTTGTCACCGCCGTGCTCCGGTCGATGGCCGAGGTCGCCGATGCCGATGTGGTGGCTCGGCGGGTCGTGGTGGTGGCATCCGAGCTGCTGTGCTCCGCCGGTGTCATACTCGGCGACGCCGTTCGAGTGTAGGCGGCCTGCTCGTCCAACGCCTGGGTCGTTCTGTACGCACTGGGTGTCGCGCCATCGACGCCGCTCCTGCCGTTCGCCCATATGCCCATGGCCACGAGAGGCAAGACCAGGAGGACCACAAAGCCCACCTCCCACCTTTGTCCGAGTTTGATCTGCCGATCGCTCAGCCCTGGCAGCATCGGTTCCGTCAATCGGTGGCGTATCGGGGACTTCGCGGGCAGCGTGCTCCGGCGAACTCCGCTGTTGTGAGCGCCTGCCGACCTCATGCCCGAGGTGGGAGGGGACGATGCGGAGTGCTCACCCGCGCTACCTGTCGTGATCGACTGAGCCCGTTCGGTCGGTGACCGGTGGACGTTGTCGGCATCCGGCCACGAAGCGGGAACCCACCTCTTTGCCGCTGTCTGCGCGGGCACCCGCGTCGTACCTGTCGCGGGAGGCTTCGGTGCAGTGGCCGTGGGCGCAGCCGGAGGGGCGGAGGTACCGCCGGATCCGGGCTGATCGGCCATGTCCGTGAGTGATCGTCGCGCCGCCTCGATCAGTTCGGCGCAGCTCGCGTACCGATCGTCGGATTTCTTGGCCAGGGCCTTCGCGATGACGGCATCGAGTGCCGCGGGAAGGTCCGGCCGGAGGGCATGTGGTGACGGCGGGTCGGCGCGAAGGTGCGCGCCCATGACCGCGGCCTGGGTATCGAGCGGGTACGGAGTCTGCCCGGTGAGTAGTTCATGAAGAGTGCAGCCCAGGGAATAGATATCCGCCCGGTGATCGACCTCGCTGCCCAGGAACCTCTCGGGCGCCGCATAGGCGAAGGTCACCGCGATCGCCGAGGCCGTCGCTGTCGCGTCGAGAGCGCGCGCGATACCGAAATCGCCCAGCACAGCACGCAACCCACCGCGGGGCGCCGGTTCGATCAGCAGGTTCGCCGGTTTGACATCGCGGTGCAGGATTCCCTGGGAATGGGCGTAGTCCAGTGCCTCGGCAGCATCGGACAGCAGTCGCAGCACCAATTCGGGTGCCAATCCCCGCGGCGAATCAGCGAGCAGCGCCTTGACATCGCCGCCGGGCACAAGACCCATCGATAGCCACAATTCCGGTTCGCCGGGCTTGCTGCGGTCGTAGATGGTGACAATGTTGGGGTGCCGGAGATCGGCCACCAACTCCGCCTCCCGGTCGAAAGCGCGACGGGCGTCCGCATTACCGGCGAGGACGTCGGCGAGAACCTTCAACGCGACGCGGCGCTTGCTGAGCCGGGGGTGCAGGGCCAGATAGACGATGCCCATGCCGCCGACGCCGAGAATGCCTTCGATGATGTATCCGGCGAAGGTGTCCCCTGGTCGCAGGGCCATTTTCTCGCACCTCTGTGTCGCCGAGGCGGATCTCGTCGCCGTCGTGGAGATTTCGTCGAGCTACCGTCACACCGGCACGGCCGGGTCGTCGTCGAGGGCGCTGCCGAGCCTCTGGAGATCTGCTGGTGCCAGTGTCGCAGATCGTAGCAATGCCTGTATGAGATTGTGGTTCAAGGTATTTCCGACAGGTTCGCCGATTCCGTCCTCGATCCGGATCCCCTCGACCGGATCAGCGGCCATCGACAGCCGCTCCCGCACCACGCCGACGATGTAGGCCACAGTCCTGGGCGACCACAGCCGCTCGTCCGGGCCGCTGTTCAGCTCTTCGGCCACCTGCCGCCACGACAGCGGCTGCGGATAGCGTTCCTGGCGCAGATACCGTTGGGCGAGTGCGGTAAGCACCAATTTTTCGTCCGAGCTCAAGGGATACGCCTTCGGAGGCACGGTGCGGCTGTGCTGTCGTTCGATGGAATTCTCGGTATGGGCGCGGACCACATGAACCTCCAGCAGGTGCGGCCGGTCCTTCCTGGATCCGATGAACATCGGTGTGTACCCGGGTGCGACGGCACGCTGCTGGCCATTCAGTAGCAGCCCTTCGCCGGGGAACTCGATCGGCAGCTGTCCCAGATTGCTCACCCGCCACTGCTGTCCGTCGTACTCGAAGACACCATGTCTACGGCTGACCCGCTCGTCACCGACCCCGATGGGGACATGGACGTCGTCTCGGGATCGGCCGAAGTACAGCCGGAACTCCCGCGGCGGGACGGCATAACCGCCGTCGGTCCCCAGCGCGAAGATCGTGCCCAGCGGCGCGGGTGGAACGCCACCCGACAAGCTCCGCATCGAGCTCGACAACACCTGCGGCACGAAACCGTCGTCGGCCATCGCATCATCCTTCCGTCGAAACCGCCGCCCGAACGGTATCGGAGCACCCCCGTCACCCCACGCAAATCGGACATCGAAACCACAACGCGTTCCGCCGGGCGCGGTCAGCTCCGGAACGGCAAGCGTTCGTCCGATGCGAGATCGAGCTCGACGACGTTCACCCGTGGCTCGCCGGGGAAACTGAGCGTGCGGCCACCAGGTCGCCGAGCTGGTCGGCGGTGATGCCGCGGGCGCGCGCCACCCGGGCGACCTTCGAGCGCGTGCACACGCAGCGGTGTACCGCCCGCGGCCGAGATGCCGGCGACGATCCGGCTGCGCAAGGGTGCGGCGTGCGGATGTCGTCAATGCGGGGCGGATAACCGTCAAGGCACCGTAAAGATCGAGTTCAGGGCGGCTCGGCGGGACCACAATGGTCCGGCGGCGGGCGAGTTCGCCGGCTGTCCCTGTGCGCACGGAAAGTGAGATCGCGGTGTCTGTAGTGACTGTCGCGGTGATCCTCGGTTTCGTCGGATCACTGCTGCTGCTCCGGGTGCTGAACCGGCTGAACGCTTCGCACTCGCCGATGGTGACCGTTGGTGTGTTGCCGGTGCGTGCGCCGGTTCCGCCGCGCCTACCCGCGATGATGGACCGGTGAAACGCGGACAACTGCGCATCTACCTGGGTGCGGCGCCGGGCGTGGGGAAGACCTACGCCATGCTCGGCGAGGCGCACCGGCGGCTGGAACGCGGCCGCGACGTGGTGGCGGCCGTGGTGGAGACGCACGGCCGCGAGAAGACCGCCGAGTTGCTCGACGGCATCGAGCGGATCGCGCCGAGAACCGTCACCTACCGGGGCGCCGAACTGACCGAACTCGACGTCGACGCGGTGCTGGCCCGCAGGCCCGCGGTGGTGCTGGTCGACGAACTGGCGCACACCAACGCGCCGGGCAGCGCCAACGAGAAGCGCTGGCAGGATGTCGAACAGCTGCTCGACGCGGGCATCGACGTCATCTCGACGGTGAACGTGCAGCACCTGGAGAGCCTCAACGACGTGGTCGCGCGGATCACCGGCATCGAGCAGCGCGAGACCGTGCCGGACGCGGTGGTGCGCGCCGCCGACCAGGTGGAACTGGTCGACCTCACGCCGGAGGCGTTGCGGCGCAGGCTCTCCCACGGCAATGTCTACGCCGCCGACAAGATCGACGCGGCGCTGCGCAACTACTTCCGCCCCGGCAATCTGACGGCACTGCGCGAACTGGCGCTGCTGTGGCTGGCCGACCAGGTCGACGCCGCACTGGCGAAATACCGGGCCGAGCACCGGATCACCGACCTGTGGGAGGCACGCGAACGCGTCGTCGTCGCGGTGACCGGCGGCCGCGAATCGGAGACGGTGGTGCGCCGGGCCGGGCGGATCGCCTCGAAATCCAGTGCGGAACTGGTCGTGGTGCACGTGGTGCGCGGTGACGGGCTGGCCGGGGTGTCCACCGAACGGATGGCGACGCTGCGTGCCCTCGCCGCCGGGCTCGGCGCCTCGCTGCACACCGTCACCGGCGCCGACGTGCCCACCGCGCTGCTCGATTTCGCCCGCGAGGTCGACGCCACCCAGCTGGTGCTGGGCACCTCCCGGCGTTCGCGCTGGGCGCGGATTCTCGACGAGGGCATCGGCGCCACCGTGGTGCAGCGCTCGGGCCGCATCGATGTGCACATGGTGACCCACGAGGAGGCCGACGGCGGGGTGCGCAGGCATCGGCTGCGCCCGCGAAGACCGGTGTTCGCGTGGTCGGCCGCGGTGCTGGTGCCGGTGCTGGTCAGCCTGCTGTGTGGGCTGCTGCTCGATCGCTGGCTGCAGCTGGGCGGGCTCAGCGCGCTGTTCTTCGTCGGCGTCGTCGCGGTGGCGCTGTTCGGCGGCGTGGTGCCCGCGGGGTTGTCGGCGCTGCTGTCGGGGTTGCTGCTGAACTGGTATTTCACCGCGCCGCGCTTCAGCTTCACCATCGCCGAGCCGGACAATTTCGTCACCGTGGTGGTGCTGCTCATCGTCGCGGTGGCGGTGGCGGCGCTGGTGGACGTGGCCGCCGCACGGTCGCGGCAGGCGCGCAAGGCGTCCAGGGAGGCCGAGTTGCTGACGCTGTTCGCCGGGTCGGTCCTGCACGGCGCCGACCTGCCCAGGCTGCTCGAACAGGTCCGTGAGACCTACGGTCAGCGGGCGGTGAGCCTGTGCGGCGGTGGACGGATCGTCGCCGCGGTGGGCAGTGATCCACCGGCGGATCGGGCCGCGGCGCAGACCGTCATCGAGGCCGGTGACGCGCACAGCTGTCTGCTGCTGGCGGGCCGGTCGATCGACGCGGCCGACCGGCCGGTGCTCAACGCGGTCACCAATCAGGCGGTCGGGCTGGTGCGCCAGGCCGAACTGGCCGAGGAGGCGAGCGCCGCGGCGGCGCTGCTCGAGGCCGACCGGTTGCGCCGGGCGCTGCTCTCGGCGGTCAGCCACGATCTGCGCACCCCGCTGGCCGGGGCCAAGGCCGCCGTGTCGAGCCTGCGCAGCGACGACATCGAGTTCTCGGCCGAGGACACCGGCGAACTGCTCGAGGCCATCGAGGAATCGGTCGATCAGCTCACCACGCTGGTGGGCAATCTGCTCGACTCCTCGCGGCTCACCGTCGGTGCGGTCACGCCACGGACGCAGCGCGTGTATCTGGACGAGGCCGTGCACCGCGCGCTGGTCAGCGTGGGGATGGGGGCGCGCGGGCCGCGCCGGGCGGCCAGGGACCGGGTGCGCGTGGAGGTCGGTGAGGTCTCCGTACCCGCCGACCCGGGACTGCTCGAACGGGTGCTGGCCAATCTGCTCGACAACGCGCTGCGCCACTCCGGCCCCGCGACGCCGGTGCGGGTGACCGCCGAGCAGCACGGCGACCGGGTGTCGATCGCGGTGGTCGACCGGGGGCCCGGCGTGCCCGCGGGCACCGAGGAACAGCTCTTCGAACCGTTCCAGCGCCTCGGCGACCACGACAACACCACCGGCGTCGGCCTCGGCCTGTCGGTGGTGCGCGGATTCGTCGAGGCCATGGGCGGCACGGTCCACGCCGAACCGACCCCGGGCGGCGGTCTGACGATGCTCGTCGACCTACCCTCGGGAGCGCGGGCCGAGGCACCACCCGCCGACCCGCGAGGAAAGTGAGTCCATGGGCAACCCGCCTCCCGAACCATCGAGCCCCCGCGCGACGGACTCCGACCGGATCCCGCGCGCGATCGTGCTCGTCGTCGACGACGAGCCGCAGATCGTGCGCGCGCTGCGGATCAACCTGTCGGTGCGCGGGTACGAGGTGATCACGGCCGGGACCGGCGCCGCCGCGCTGCGCGCCGCCGCCGAGAAACACCCCGACGTGGTCGTGCTCGACCTCGGCCTGCCCGACATGGACGGCATCGAGGTACTGGCCGGGCTGCGCGGCTGGACCTCGGCGCCGGTGCTGGTGCTCTCGGCGCGCACCGACTCCGCCGACAAGGTCGAAGCCCTCGACGCCGGCGCCGACGACTACGTCACCAAGCCCTTCGGCATGGACGAGCTGCTGGCCCGGCTGCGCGCGGCGATCCGGCGCGGCGCCACCGCCGCCGACGACGCCGATCCGGTGGTGGAGACGGCGTCGTTCACCGTCGATCTGGTCGCCAAACGGGTCACCAAGCACGGCACTCCGGTGCACCTGACCCCGACGGAGTGGGGCATGCTCGAGATGCTGGTGCGTCATCGCGGGAAACTGGTGGGCCGCAAGGAACTCCTGCGCGAGGTGTGGGGGCCCGCCTATGTCACCGAAACCCATTATCTGCGGGTCTATCTCGCGCAGTTGCGCCGCAAACTCGAGGACGACCCGGCCAACCCGCGCCACCTGCTCACCGAGGCCGGGATGGGGTATCGCTTCCAGGAGTGACAGTGGGCCGGGTCACCGCGCCGGAATGCCGCGACCGGCGCGGATGTTGCCAGGCGTGCATCGTTGTCGAGGCGAATGGCAGGATCAACGACTATGGCTGAGCAGAACGCACCCGTGACCACCGCACCGACCGAGCTGTGGGTCGAACGCACCGGGACCCGCGCCTACACCGGGCGCAGCTCGCGCGGCGCCGAGGTGCTGATCGCCTCGCAGGGCGTCGAGGGCGCCTTCACCCCCGGCGAGCTGCTGAAGATCGCGCTCGCCGCCTGCACCGGACTGAGCTCGGATCTGCCGCTGTCGCGCCGCCTCGGCGACGACTTCGACGCCACCATCCGGGTCTCCGGTGACGCCGACCGCGAGAACGAGGTGTACCCGCAGCTCGACGAGATCATGGAGCTGGACCTGTCCGAGCTCGACGAGGCCGCGCGCGAGCGGCTGCTGGTCACCGTGCAGCGCGCCGTGGACAAGGTGTGCACCGTGGGCCGCACGATCAAGGCCGGCGCCAAAGTGAGCCTGAACTTCGACATCGACGCATGAGCGAGGCGCCGGTCCGGCTCAGCGCCTGGGTCCACGGACAGGTCCAGGGCGTGGGTTTCCGCTGGTGGACCCGTTCGCGCGCACTGGAACTCGGCCTGGTCGGCTACGCGCGCAACCACCGCGACGGGCGGGTGCACGTGGTCGCCGAAGGCCCCCGAACGGCGGGCGCGAAACTGCTGGAGCTGCTACGGTCCGGCGCAGTGGCGGCCGGACCGCCTGGCCGGGTGGACCTGGTTGTGGAAAGCTGGGAGCCCGCGCGGGGCGACATGACGGGATTCGAGGAGCGCTAGTGGTGACTTCGGGGGCAAGGGGGCGGCAGCGGTGAGCACACAGAACCCTGGTCCGCCCGATCGGCCCGGCGACGGCGAGTCCGGACAGTCACCCTGGTCACCACCCGACCCGGGCGCGGGCTGGCCGCCGATGCCGCAGCAGCCCCCCGAGCCGCCCGCCGGTGAGCAGTCCCGGCCCGGCCGGATGGAACGCCAGGAACCGGGCACCACCCAGCCGCGTCCGCCGACCGTCGCCGAGGCGCGCGCCAGGGACAAGGCGCGCAAGCAGGCCGAACAGGCCCAGCGCGCCGCCGCCGAGGCCGAGGAGGCCAAGCGGCGCACCAGGAAACGCGTGATGATGGGCGGGATCGCCGTGGTCGGCGTCGCCGCGCTGGTCGGCGGTGGATACCTGGCCTACCGGGCGGTCACCGCGCCGGACCAGGTCACCGCGTCGTGCGTGCAGGTCGACGAGAACGGCAACGAGGTCGTCGTCGCCGACGAGTACTGCGGTGACGGCAAGACCAACTTCCGCAGCGACACCAGTCACGGGGGCGGCGGCAGCCTGATCCTGCTGGGCTGGCCGCAGTACCGCTACCACTACGGCGGCACCCCCACCATCGGCAAGCCGCCCACCGGCGGCAGCTCGGTCAAACCGCGCAACGCCGAGATCAAGACCAAGTCCGGCACCACCATCCAGCGCGGTGGCCTGGGTAGCAAGTCCACCGGCGGGAGCGGATCCTGATGCGGCGCACGAGGAGTACGCCCCGGCCGGGCTGGCAGCAGATCATCGAGAGTCAGGGCCTGGTCTACGGCGCGCCGGGCCGCGACGCCAGCGGTCAGCCGCGGCCGTACTGGGACGAATCGGTGCACTACGAGTTCTCGATGGACGAGATCCTCGCGCTGGAAGCCGATGTGGAACTGCTGCAGTCGATGTGCCTGCACGCCGCCGAGCACGTGGTGCTCACCGAGCGTTTCGCCGATTTCGGTCTGCCGGAATGGAGCTGGGGCCCGATCACCGAATCCTGGCGTCGCAGCGACCCGTACGTCTACGGCCGCTTCGATCTGCGCTACGACGCGCGGCGCCCGGCCAAACTGCTCGAGTACAACGCCGACACCCCCACCTCGCTGCTCGAGGCCGCCATCATCCAGTGGCACTGGCTCCAGCAGGTGTATCCCGGTGGCGACCAGTGGAATTCGCTGCACGAGAAGCTGGTGGAGCGCTGGACCGAGCTGCGCGGGGTGCTGCCGGGCAGCGAACTGCACTTCACCTGGTCGGGGGCCGACGCCACCGGCGAGGACAATGTCACCACCGCGTACATGCAGGAGACCGCGGCCGAGGCCGGGTTCGACACCGTCGCGCTGCCGATCGAGGAGGTCGGCTTCGACATCGAGCTGAACCGCTTCGTGGATCTGGCCGAGGCGCCGATCGAGGCGGTCTTCAAGCTGTATCCGTGGGAGTGGATCCTCGACGACGATTTCGGCAAGCGGGTCGTGGCGAGCCTGCCCGCCACGGCCTGGGTCGAGCCGCTGTGGACGACACTGCTGAGCAACAAGGCCATCCTGGCGATCCTGTGGGAGATGTATCCGGGCCATCCCAATCTGCTGCCCGCCTACCTGGACGACCCGCACGAGCTCACCGAGTACATCCGCAAGCCCAAGCTGGGCCGTGAGGGCGCCAATATGACCATCGTCGGTGCCGGGATGGAGACCGCGACCGGTGGTGTCTACGGTCACGAGGGTTTCGTCTACCAGCTGCTCGACCCGCTCCCGGAATTCGACGGCATGCGCCCGGTGCTGGGCGCCTGGGTCGTCGGCGACACCGCGGCGGGCCTCGGCATCCGCGAGACCGCGGGCCTGATCACCGATGACGGCGCGGCCTTCGTCCCGCACCGCATCGTCGACTGACCACACACCACTTGTTTCCGAAAGGACCACGATGACCGCCCTCGCCCTGGAATCGGGTTATTGGAGTGCACTCGGTGAAGGCGTCGGCGCCATCATCCTGTACTGCCTGATCGGCCTGGCCCTGATGCTGATCGGCTTCTTCGCCATCGACCTGACCACCCCGGGCAAGCTGCGCGACCTGGTCGTCGGTGGCAAGCCGAACGCGCTCATCGTCTCCGCCGCGGGCATGATCAGCATGGCGTTCATCGTGGTGTTCGCCGTGCTGGCCACCGGCGGGGTCAACAAGCTGACCGAAGGGCTGATCGCGGCCGTGGTGTACGGCCTGGTCGGCATCATCGCGCAGGTGGTCTCGGTGCGCATCATCGAGAAGGTCACCGGCATCGACATCGGCCGCACCCTGCACGCCGACACCTACACCCCCGAGGTGCTGGTGGTCGCCGCCGCGCACTTCGCGCTGGGCCTCGTGGTGGCCTTCGCGATCCTCTGACCTGGCCCGGGTTGACATCGCACAGTGGAGGGTGGACGCTGGACACCAGCAGACCACTGTGAGGGTGACCGAGAGGACGTCGGCATGGATATCAGCCCGGGTACACGCGCGTCCGACGCCGAACGCAACGCGATCGTCGCCCAGCTGGGCACCCACCTCGCCGACGGCCGCCTCGACCTCACCGAGTACGACCAGCGCGTCGCCAAGGTGTACGAGACGACCACGCGCGACCAGCTCGCCGTCGTCCTGTCCGACCTGCCCCCACTGCCTTCCCAGCCCGACGCCCCCGCCCCGGCGCCCCGCCCCACCAAGCGGCTTCCGGTCTGGCAGCGCATCGAGGCGGGCAGCTGGCTCGGCGTCAGCGTCATCGTGCTCGTCATCTGGGGCCTGATCAGTCTGACCGCGGGCGAACTCACCTACTTCTGGCCCATGTGGGTCATCGGCCCCTGGGGCGCGGTCCTGCTCTTCCGCGTCATCACCGGCTGGGAAGCCACCCCTGGCACCCAGACCCACCTCCGCCAGATGCAGAAGCACAGGAACCACCTGGACCCCCACGGCAAACACCACGGTCCGCGCGATCCGCACTGAGCCGGGCCGAATCGCAGCCTGGTGGGACGGTGGTGTCGCCGTCTTCGGTTAGGCTCACGCGAGCACACGGGTCATCGACCGGCTGACCGGCGCGACCCGACCATCGCCGACCGCGTGTTCTGTCCTGCCCGCGCCCAGGTCCGGCCCGATTCGCGGAGAGGGGCACAGCTTGCACCTGAAGAGCCTGACGTTGAAGGGTTTCAAGTCCTTCGCCTCCGCGACCACCCTGCGGTTCGAACCGGGCATCACCTGCGTCGTCGGCCCGAACGGGTCCGGGAAGTCCAATGTCGTGGACGCGCTCACCTGGGTGATGGGTGAGCAGGGTGCCAAGGCGTTGCGGGGTGGCAAGATGCAGGACGTCATCTTCGCCGGGACCAGCGGGCGGGCCCCGCTCGGGCGCGCCGAGGTGACGCTGACCATCGACAACTCCGACGGCGCGCTGCCGATCGACTACGCCGAGGTGTCGATCACCCGGCGCATGTTCCGCGACGGCGCAGGCGAGTACGAGATCAACGGCAGCAGCTGCCGGCTGATGGACGTGCAGGAGCTGCTGTCGGACTCCGGGATCGGGCGCGAGATGCACGTCATCGTGGGGCAGGGGCAGCTCTCGGCGATCCTGGAGTCGCGGCCGGAGGACCGGCGTGCCTTCGTCGAGGAGGCCGCGGGTGTGCTCAAGCACCGCAGGCGCAAGGAGAAGGCGGTCCGCAAGCTCGACGCGATGCAGGCCAATCTCGCCCGGCTCACCGACCTCACCACCGAGCTGCGCCGTCAGCTCAAGCCGCTGAGCAGGCAGGCCGAGGTGGCCCGGCGCGCGCAGACCGTGCAGGCCGACCTGCGGGACGCGCGGCTGCGGCTGGCCGCCGACGATCTGGTCACCCGCCGCGGCGAGCTGGAATCCCAGCTCAGCAAGGAGGCCTACGCCCGCGAGCAGCAGATCACCGTGCAGTCCGAGCTCGACGCCGCCAATGCCGCGCTGGCTCAGCAGGAGTTCCAGCTGTCGAAGCTGAGCCCCAGCGCCGACGCGGCCGCGCAAACCTGGTTCCAGCTCTCCGCGCTGGCCGAGCGGGTCAACGCCACCATCCGCATCGCCGGTGACCGGGCCCGGCACCTCGACACCGAGACCCCGGTGGGCACCGGCCGCGATCCCGAACAGCTCGAGGCCGAAGCCGACCGCATCGAGGCCGAGGAAGCCGAACTGCGCTACGCGGTGGAGATGGCCGCCGAGACCCTGGACGCCGCCCGCGAGGCGCTGGCCGATCGCGAGCAGGCTGCCAAGGCCGCCGAACAGGCGCATCTGGCCGCCGTGCGCGCCATCGCCGACCGGCGCGAGGGCCTGGCCCGGCTGGCCGGGCAGGTCGACACCCTGCGCACCCGGGCCCAGTCGGTCGACGCCGAGATCGCCCGCCTGTCGGTCGCCATCGCCGACGCGCGCCACCGCGGCGAGACCGCCCAGGTCGAATACGACGCCGTGCAGGACGAGCTCGGCGACCTGGACGCGGGGGAGAAGGGCCTCGACGCCCAGCACGAGCACGCGGTCGCCGCCCTGGAGCTGGCCGACGAACGCGTGCGGGAACTGCGCGAACAGGACCGGGAGGCGAGCAAACTGGTCGCCCGGCTCGGTGCCCGCATCGAGGCGCTCGGGATGAACCTGGCCCGCAAGGACGGCGCGGCCTGGTTGCTCGAACACGGGGTCACCGGGCTCGGTGGCCGGTTGTCGGGCGAGCTGCGGGTGCGGGCCGGGTTCGAGGCAGCGGTCGCCGCGCTGCTCGGGCCGCTCGCCGACGCCGTCACCGCCGAGACCGTCACCGCCGCCGACGCGGCCGTGCGCGAACTGCGCTCCGGCGACGGCGGCCGGGTGGCCTTCGTCTTCGCGACCGAGGGCGTGGTGCCCGCCACGCCCGGTGCGCTGCCCGCGGGCGCGACCTGGCTGGCCGAAGTCCTCGACGGCGCCGACCAGGTGCGTCCGGCCCTCGCCGCGCTCACCGCCGGGGTCGCGGTCGTCGACGACCTGGCCGCCGCCACCGCCCTCGTCGCCCAGCGCCCGGAACTGCGGGTGGTCACCCGCGACGGCGACCTGGCCGGTTCGGGCTGGATCGTCGGCGGTTCGGAGCGGATGCCCAGCCAGCTCGAGGTGCAGGCCGAGATCGATGCCGCCACCGCCGAACTGGCCGCCGCGCAGCGCCGCGCCGAGGAACTGGAGGCCGCGCTGGCCGGCGCGCTGGCCGAACAGACCGACCGCAAGGAATCGGCCGACCACGCCCTGATGGCGCTGCACGAATCCGACCAGGCGCTGCTGGCCATCTACGACCGGCTCGCCCGCGTCGGCCAGAGCGCGCGCGCCGCCCAGACCGAGGGGGAGCGGCTGGCCGGGCAGCGCGCCGAGGCCGAGGCCGCAAGGGAGAAGTCCCTGGCCTCCCTCGCCGAGCTCGAGGACCGGCTGCGCCACGCCGAGATCGAACACGACGGCGACGACGACAGCTTCGGTGCCGCGAGCACCGAGACCGCCGGGCGCGCCCGCGAAGAGGCCGCCGCCGCGCTGGCCGAGGCCCGCACCATGGAGGTCGAGGCCCGGCTGACGGTGCGCACCGCCGAGGAACGCGCGGAATCGGTACGCGGCAAGGCGGATTCGCTGCGCCGGGCCGCCCGCGCCGAACGGGAGGCACGGGCCCGCGCCGAACGCGCCCAGGCCGCGCGCCGCCGCGCCGCCGCCGTGGCGGCCGCGGTC
>NZ_JBSGDP010000081.1:0-25876 GCF_053602435.1 Nocardia sp. NPDC004415 | reverse complement strand
GCCGGCGGCCCCCGTCTCGGCGGGGGAGGGGAGTCAGCCCGCCGAGCCGGTCAGCAGTCCGCCCAGATCGGCCGAACCAGTACCGCCGCCGCCACCGGGGGTGGTTGGCTTGGCCGAGACCTCGACGGTCACGGTCTTGGAGCTGATCAGCTCCTGCACGGCCTTGATCTCGTGGGTCCCGGTGGTGGTCGGGGTCCAGGTGATGGTGGCCTTGCCGTCGGAGACCGACACCGGCTCACCGATCTGGGTGCCGTTGTCGGAGAAGGTCACCTTGAACAGGAACGAGGTCGCGGTGACGTCGGCGGTCACGGTGTAGGACGTGCCCACGTAGTGGGTGCTGCCGCTGACCGTGATGCCCTGGACGAGGGCCGAGGCCTGCGGTGCGGTGAGGACCGCCGCGGCGGCGACCGCGGTGAATGCCGTGAAGCCGAAACCGGCCCGGCGCGCCTGATAGGTCTTCATGTGATGTGCTCCTGTTCGCGCTGACCACTGCTGTGGTGTCGCGACAGTAGCGAGCCGTTTCCCCCACTGTCCCGGAAACAGAAAAACGCATGTTTAAAAATAATTCCGGCCGGGCACGCGCAGGTGACACCCGATTTCACCCGGAGGGGGTGAGGTGCGCGATCCGACCGGTGCCGACACTGGGGAACATGTCGACGTCCGGACCTCTCCGCTATCAGTTCGTCATCGAGGGCGAACTCACCGAGCGCGTCCTCGCGGCATTCCCGGAGCTGCGCCGCAGTTCCCATTCGGCCACCGGAACCACCACCCTCTACGGCGTCGTCGCCGACAGCACGGCCATGCGCGGCGTGCTCGCCCGCCTCGACACCCTCGGCCTCACCCTGCTCGGCATGTCCCAACTGCCCGACTGAGCAGCCCACCGGCGATGGCGTCGATCTGATAACGAGCCCGCGCTCAGGCCCGGACGGGCAAACGCGCAGCCGCCGATTCGCCTACCGTCGATCTCGGCGATCGCACGCGCGCAGCGCGGTGAACAGCGAGTTCAGGAGGGTGCGGATGACCACGTCGTCGGATTCGCTGGATCTTCGCGGTGGCAGCCCGGCGGTAGCTGTGAGCGGGGCGACGATCCCGGAACTGTCCTTCGCGCCGGTGCGCTGCCCGGCCGCGAGCACCCGATTGGACCGCGCGCTGGCCTGTGGCGGCACCACCGTGCTGCTGTGCGGCCCGGCGGGCAGTGGCAAGACCGTCGCCCTGGTCGACTGGGTGACCCGCGCGCCGCGCACCAGGGCGATCCCGGTGGCCTGGCTGTCGGTCCTCGACCACCCCGACGACCCGCTGTCGGCCCTGGCCGGCCTGCTCGACCACTCGCTGGTGCCCGACGGCGCCCTGCGCACCCCGGCGGACCGCGCCGCCGACCTGGTCGCGGCCCTGACCGCGGGCGGCCCGGCGGTCCTGGTCATCGACGACGCCCATCTGCTCACCGACCCGCTGGAGCTGGCCGCGCTGGAGTACCTGCTCGCGCACCTGCCCGCCCACGTCACCGCGCTGGTCGCGGGCCGTTTCGATCCGCCGCTGCGCTGGCACACCCTCGAACTGGCCGGGCGGCTCACCCGGATCGGCGGTGCGGAGCTGGCGCTGTCGCCGGAGCGCGTCGCCCAGTTGCTCGCCCAGCACGGCTGCCGCCTCGACGAGGCCGACCTCGCCGTGGTGCACACGCTCACCCGCGGCTGGGCCGCGCTGGTCCGCATCGCCGCGATCTACCTGTCCGCCAACGCCGAGGACCGCGACACCGCCCTGACCGCGTTGGCCCGGCCCTCGCACGCGGTGGCCGATTTCCTCGTCGCCGAACTGCTCGGCTCACTGCCGCCCGCGACCTTGGACTTCCTGCTCGCCACCGCGGTGCCCACCCAGTTCTGCCTGCCGCTGGCCGAGGACCTGGTCGGTGAGGACGCGGCCCGCATCCTCGACGACCTGCTGCGCGCGAACTTCCCGCTGCACACCGTCGCGCACGGCGGCGAACTCTGGCACACCTATCACCCGCTGCTGCGCGCCTACCTGCTCGCCGAGGGCACGCACACCCGCCCCGAGCGGGCCCCGGTCCTGCACCGCCGGGTGGCCGGGTGGTTCGCCGCGGCCGCGATGCCCGCCCCGGCACTCGAGCACGTGCTGGCCGAACCCGGCGCCCCCGGGCTGGTCGCGTTCCTGCGCGACTGGGGTTTGCGGATGGTGCTCGACGGCACCGGCCAGCTGCTGCTGGCGGCCGTCGACCATCTGCCCGAGCCCGCCGAGGACACCTATACGCGGCTGTTGCGCGCGGCCGTCGCGGTGGAGGCGGGCGATATCGCCACCGCCGAGGTGTATCTGGAGGCCGCGCACATCGGCGCGGGCCCGGAGTCGCGGGTCGTCCCGGCCGCCTGGATCGACGTGCTCGACCGGGCGGTGAGCGCGGGTGTCGCGGTGCTGGTCGGGGATTCGTCGTCCACGCGGTGGCCGCTGCCCGCGGTGACCGGTCAGCCGGATCTGGACTGCTACGCGGGCCTGCACTGCGGCATCGCCGGGATCAGCGCGCGCGAGATCGACAGCGGCACCGCGGCGCTGCGGCACGCGATCGTGCACGCCGAGGAGGTGGGTCTGGGCCGGGTGGTGGTCCGCGCCAGGACCGGGCTGGCCCTCGCGGCGGGCATCGCCGGGCGGATCGGCGAATTGCGGTTGCTGGCCGAGCAGGCCGTCGAGAGCGCCGCGCGCTACGACCTGTCCGGTGAGGCCGGGCTCGCGCGGGTGGTCGCCGCGTACGGCGCCTACCAGCAGGGACTCGACTTCCCGCGCCCGCTGCCCGGCATGCCCGCCGCCGAGCGCGAGATCTGCCTGCCCGCGCCGCTGCGCCAGGCCGGACTCGTCACCGCCCTGCTGACCTTTCCCGACGCGCCCGACCGCGCGGCCGCCGCGACCGCGCTGAGCAGGCAGCTGCACCGGCTGCTCGACGAGGCCCCGGCGCTGCTCGGCAACGGCCGCGCCACCCTCGACGTGCTGTGGCTGCTGCTGCGCCTGCAAGCTCGCACCGAGGCGCAGCAGCTCGTCGAGCACGCCACCCGCGTGCTCGGCGCCACCCCGGAGACCGCGCTCGCCGAGGCCGGCCTTGCCGTCTATACCCACCGTCCCGCGGCCGCGTTGCCGCTGGTGGAGCCGCTGCTCGGCCGGGTGCCGCCGGAGCTGTCCGGCGCCGGCGTGGTGACCGGATGGCTGCTGGTCGCGGTCGCCGCCGACCGGCTCGACCGCCCGCGCAAGGCCGACGAGGCGTTCGAGCAGGCGCTCACCCACGCCTGCGCCGAGCGCCTGGTGCGCCCGTTCCTCGACGTGCCGGGCGCCCTGGAGGTGCTCGACCGTCTCGGCGGCCGCTTCGGCCGGTTCGACGCCTTCGTCGACCTGGTGCGCGCCCAGCGCGGCGCCACCGAGGGCGCCCCGCAACTCACCGAGACCGAACTCGTGGTGCTGCGCCAGCTGCCCTCCGGGATGACGGCCATCAATATCGCGAGCGACCTGGGTGTCTCGGTGAACACCGTGAAGACCCACCTGCGCGGCATCTACCAGAAGCTGGGCGTGAACGCCCGCGCCGAGGCCATCGCCACCGCCAGGGGCCTGGGCCTGCTCTGACCCCGACATCTCGCGGAGTCGCCGGAACACGGTTACCGGGTGGGCTAGGCTGTGGCTCGCGTCACTCGGCCGGGTCGGCGACCGCGGTCCGTGCGACGCGCCGCGCGACCCCGATGGAGCAGAGCATGACCGATGTCGTAGACCCGCAGCAGCTGGCGGCCCAGGTCGCCGCGGGCCTGACCGCGCCCGGCGCTCCCTTCGAGCTGACCGTCGAACCCGTGCTCGGCGTGCCGATTCCGGTGCTGGCCCGCCGCCGCCGCAGCCTGCGCGCACTGCTCGAACACTCGCTGCGCTGGGGCGAGCGCGACTACCTGGTCACCGAGGGCCGCCGCCTGTCGTTCACCGAGCACGCCGCCGCGGCCGGGGCCCTTGCCACCGCGCTGGCCCAGCGTTACGGCGTCGGCAAGGGCGACCGGATCGGCATCCTGGCCGCCAACGGCCCCGACTGGGTGATCGCCTTCTGGGCCGCGCAGTGTCTGGGCGCCATCCCGGTCGGCTACAACGCCTGGTGGGCCCCGCCGGAGATCGCCTACGGCCTCGCCCACACCACCCCGAGCGTCGTGATCGCCGACGCGAAAAGGGCCGCGCGCCTGGCCGAGACGGGGACAGCCATCCCGGTGCTCACCATGGAGACCGATCTGCCCGCGCTGCTCACCGAGTTCGCCGGTGCCGAGATCCCGCAGACGCCGGTCGCCGAGGACGATCCGGCCGTCATCCTCTACACCAGCGGCACCAGCGGCAAACCCAAAGGTGTGGTGCACTCGCAGCGGAACATGGTGGCCGTCAGCGACTATCACCGTTTCACCGACGCGATGCTGGCCGCCTTCACCGGGCAGCCGCTCGGCGAGGGCCCCAGCGAACGCCGCTACCTGGTGACCGCCCCGCTGTTCCACATCGCCAGCCTGCACAATCTGGTGATCCCGCGCCTGGTCACCGGCGCGGCGGCGGTCTTCCCGCACGGTGCGTTCGAGCCCGGCCGGGTACTGGGCCTGGTCGAACGCGAACGCGTGACCAACTGGGCCGCGGTACCGACGATGGCCTCGCGCCTGCTGGAACACGATGTCGCCCAGCACGATCTGTCCTCGCTGACGGCCCTGTCGCTCAACTCTGCGCCCACCTCACCCGCCCTGCTGGCGGCCCTGCGCGCGAAACTGCCCACCCTGAACCTCTCGCTCACCACCAGCTACGGCCTCACCGAGAGCGGTACCGCCGCCACCGTCGCGACCCCGCCGGACCTGGCCGTCGACGACGCCTCGGTCGGCAGGCCGATCTTCGGTGTCGAGGTGCGCATCCGCGACACCGACGGCACCGTGCTGCCCGACGGCACCGAGGGCGAGATCTGCATCCGCAGCCCGTACGTCATGCTCGGCTACTGGAACGACGACGCGGCCACCGCCCGCGCCATCGACGGCGAACGCTGGTTGCGCTCCGGCGATTTCGGCACCCTCGCCGACGGCAGGCTCACCGTCTCCGGCCGCCGCACCGACCTGATCCTGCGCGGCGGCGAGAACGTCTACCCCGTCGAGATCGAGAACGTCCTGACCGAGCACCCCGCCGTCACCGAATGCGCGGTCTTCGGCGTCGCCCACCCCGACCTGGGCCAGGAGGTCGCGGCCGTGGTGGTCACCGAGCCGGGGGCGGTCGACCCCGCCGACCTGCGCGCCTTCGTCGCCGCCCGGCTCGCCCACTTCAAGGTCCCCGTCCACTGGCGGATCACCGCGGAACCGTTGCCGCGCAACGCGACCGGCAAGGTGACCCGCCGCGACCTCGCGGTGTGAGCGTGGCCGACACTCGGCGCGCGGCTGCCCCGTGTGCGGCCCCGGCGGCCTGATCTGCCACGCTCACCGGTGACCCCGTCCACCGCCGAGAGGATGCGACATGCCGGACGCGAACCGGATCACCTGGGGCAAACCCCGCAAGCCCAGCGACGCCGACCGTGCCGCCCTGCGCGCCGAGCTGCTCACCGAGGCCCGCGCGGTGCGCGCCGACGGCTGGGCCGCCCACCGCGACACCTGGCCCGCGGGCCGGGTAGCCGTCGTAGCCTACCTGCTCGGCGACACCGAGATGCTCACCGACCTCGAGGAAACCGACGCGACCGTGCTGAGCCGCTTCGCCGCCGACCTGTTCGGCTTCGTCGGCGGCCGCAAGGACAACGAGAAGGGCCTGGTCGAGACCCAGGCCTGGTTCGCCGCCGTCCGCAAGGAGCTGGGCGCGTAGCCGCTCACACCGGGGCGTCGGTGCGCAAGACGCATCGGGTGGTCGAGTAGATCGTGGGCATGCACTCGTTGCAGTGCGTACACAGCGAGCGGGTGTCCGCGTCGGTCCGCCAGCGCCGGATCAGATCGGGTTCGCGCAGCAGCGCGCGACCCATCGCCACGAAATCGAAACCGTCGTCGAGGGCCTGCTGGGCGGTCGGGCGATCGGTGATCCCACCGAGCAGGATCAGCGGCAGCGAGAGCTCGGCGCGGAAGCGCGCGGCCTTCTCGGCGAGATAGGCCGGGCGATAAGGGTATTCGCGCAGGAACTGCTTGCCGACCAGCTGGAACCCCCAGCGCACCGGCACCGGCAGGGTCTTGGCGAAGTTCTTGCGTGGCGCGTCCCCGCGGAAGATGGCCATCGGGTTGAGCAGCGAACTGCCCGCGGTGAGTTCGATGGCGTCGACCGCGCCGTCGTCCTGCAACCAGCTCGCCACCTGCAACGATTCCTCGATCGGGAACCCGCCGCGCACTCCGTCTTCCATGGTGAGCTTGGCCGTCACCGCCATCGTGTCGCCGACCGCCTCGCGCACCGCGCGTACCAGTTCCCTGGCCATCCGCGCCCGGTTCACCAGCGGCCCGCCGTAGTCGTCCCGGCGCCGGTTGAGCATCGGGCTCAGGAACGAACTCGCCAGATAGTTGTGCCCGAGATGCACCTCGACGGCATCGAACCCCGACTCCTTCGCGAACCGCGCCGCCCGCGCGTGCGCCGCGACCACCTCCGCGATCCCGAGCGCGTCCGGTGTCTTGGTGAACCGCATCCCGAGCGGATTGAACATCCGGCTCGGCGCCAGCGCGGGCGCCCGATTGGACCGGGCATTGGCCACCGGCCCGGCATGCCCGAGCTGCGCGCTCACCGCGGCCCCCTCCGCGTGGACCGCGTCGGTCAGCCTGCGCAACCCCGGCACCGCCTCCTCCCGCATCCAGATCTGATGCCGATCGGTCCGCCCACCCGGCGCCACCGCGCAGTAGGCCACCGTCGTCATCCCGACCCCGCCCGCGGCCACCTCCCGGTGGAACTCCACCAGCTCATCGGTCACCAGCGCGTCAGGTGTGCGCCCCTCGAATGTGGCCGCTTTGATCACCCGGTTGCGCAGGGTGAGCGGACCGAGAACCGCCGGTGCGAGGACATCGCTCATGCGGAAAAGTGAAACACGTTTCAGTTCGGTCCGGCAAGGGGTGTGGCCCGCTCAGTGGACGGCGAAACCCCGCCGGGACCGGGTCCGGGCGGGGTTTCGCGGGGTGCGACCTACCAGCGGTCGGGCGTGACCGGGGCGTCCCAGGCCTTGGCGAAGCGGGTCTTGTCCTTGGTCTCCACTTCCTTGCGGCGGTAGACGATGTAGGGCCGGGTGAGGTAGCCGATCGGCGCGCTGAACATGTGCACCAGGCGGGTGTAGGGCCAGGCGAAGACCAGGGCCAGCACGACCAGGCCGTGCAGCTGGAAGGTCCACGGGACACCGACCATCAGGCCCGGTTCGGGGTTGATCGAGAACAGACTGCGGAACCACGGCGAGACGGTCTCGCGGTAGTTGTAGGTGCCCCACAGCAGGTTGGAACCCCAGGTGTTGAGCAGTCCGGTGACCAGCGCCAGCGTGAGCAACGTGTACATCAGGACGTCGTTGCGGCTGGTGTTGGTGCGCACCGACGGGATGACCACGCGCCGGTAGCACAGGATCGCCACCCCGGCGACCACCATCAGGCCGGCCACCGAGCCCGCGCCCACCGCCAGCAGGTGATAGGCGTGCTCGGAGATCCCCACCGCGTGCGTCCACGACTCCGGGATGAGCAGCCCCATCACGTGCCCGAAGAACACCCCGAGCATCCCGAAGTGGAACAGCGGGCTGCCCAGTTGCAACAGCTTGGACTCGTAGATCTGCGAGGACCGCGTCGTCCACCCGAACTGATCGAACCGGTACCGCCAGACATGGCCCAGCACAAAGGATGTCGCGGCGATGTAGGGCAGGATCAGCCACAGGCCTTCGGGAACGGGAATCGTGGCGTTCATCGGCGGCCTTCCGTGGCGTCGAACAGCGAGGGGTCCATGGCGAAGGGTTCGAGTCCGACCTCTTCCTCGGGCGGGCCCTGGGCGGCGAGTTCGGAGATGCGGCGGCGGTCGGCGGTGGTGACCGGGGGCAGCGTGGTCAGCACCGCGGCGAGCACCCCGGCGTAGGGAGAGTCGTTGTCGCCCAGCGACAGTCGCAGCAGTTCGAGCACGGGTACGTGCTCGCCGAGCAGGCGCTCGCCGCCGACCGGGTCGACCGTGGCGGCGAACTCCAGCAGCACCGGCAGGTGGTCGGGCAGTTCCTCGTCGCCGAGTTCCACGCCCGCCTGACGGTAGGCGTGCTTGAACCGCAGCAGCGCCATCCCGCGCTTGCGGGTGTCGCCGTAGGCGTAGAAGGTCAGGTGCAGGCTGGCGCGGCGGCGCAGGTCGAAGGTCTCGACATAGCGCTGCGCCACCTCGATCGACGGGGTCTCGCGCAGGTAGTCCAGCAGGCCGGTGAAGTGCGCGCGCACCTCCTCGGGCAGTTGCGCGGCCGCCGCCGACACCCGGTCGAGCAGGCCGAGGGTCTGCTCGCCGGGGTAGTCCAGCAGCAGTGCCGCCAGTCGCCACACCATGCGCCGGTCGTGTTCGGCCAGCGCGGTGACCGGCTGGGGCCGCCTGCGGATCGAGAGCAGGCTCATGGCGCCACTCCGCTGACGGTGGAGCCGGCCACGGCAGCGCCGTTGCTGCCGTTGCCGTTGCTCGCGGCGCCGTTGCCGCTGCTCCCGTTCCCGTTGTGCCCGTTGCCGTTCGCGGTGGGCACCAGGCCACTGGTGTTGCGTCCGTCCCAGTTGAGCAGGTTGATCCGCCCCGACTTGTCCTCGGGCGCGGCCTGATTCGTGTCGGCCAGCGAGAACTTCTCCACCACCTGGTCGAACGCGGTCATGCCGGGCCCGCCGTCGGTGTCCAGGCTGCACCCGGTCGCCAGCGAATCCAGTTCGTGCGCACGGGAAGTCGCGCCGGTGGGAATCACGTAGCGGTGCTCGTACTTGGCGATGGCCAGCAGCCGGTACATCGCCTCGATCTCCTCGGGCTCCAGCCCGATCGAGGGGGCGATGTGCTCGGCGGGTTCCTCACCGAGATTCACCGACCGCATGAACGCGCGCATCCCCGCCAGCCGTTGCAGCGAGGCGCGCACCGGCCCGATCTCCCCGGCCGTGAACAGCTCGGCCAGGTACTCGATCGGGATGCGCAGCGCGTCGATGGCGCCGAACAGGTTGCCCGCGTCCTCGCCGTCGTGCCCGGTCTCGGTGAGCACGTCCACCACCGGCGACAGCGGCGGCACGTACCAGACCATCGGCATGGTGCGGTATTCCGGATGCAGCGGCAGCGCCAGCTGGTAGTCCACGATCAGCTTGTAGACCGGCGAATCCTGCGCGGCGGCGATCCATTCCGGCGAGATACCGGCCTTCTCCGCCTCGGCGATCACGCGCGGGTCGTGCGGGTTGAGGAACACCCCGAGCTGCGAGGGGTACAGGTCCTTGGGGTCGGTCACCTGGGCCGCCTCGAGCACCGCGTCGGCGTCGTAGAGCATCACGCCGATATAGCGCAGCCGCCCGACACAGGTCTCCGAGCACACCGTCGGGATGCCGACCTCCACGCGCGGGTAGCAGAAGGTGCACTTCTCGGCCTTGCCCGTCTTGTGGTTGAAGTAGATCTTCTTGTACGGGCAGCCGGTGATGCACTGGCGCCAGCCACGGCACTTGTCCTGGTCGACGAGCACGATGCCGTCTTCCTCGCGCTTGTAGATCGCGCCCGACGGGCACGACGCTGCGCACGAGGGATTGAGGCAGTGCTCGCAGATGCGCGGCAGGTAGAACATGAAGGTCTCTTCGAACTCCAGTTTCACCTTGTCCTCGAGCTTGCCGAGCAAGGGGTCCTTGCCGACCGCTTCGGGACCGGAGCCGAGGTCGTCGTCCCAGTTGGCACCCCAGGTGACCTTGGTGTCCTGGCCGGTGATCAGCGACTTGGGCCGCGCGACGGGGGTGGTGTCGGTGGGCGGGGAGGCCAGCAGGTTGTCGTAGTCGTAGCTCCACGGCTCGTAGTAGTCCTCGACCGTGGGCAGGTCCGGGTTGGCGAAGATGTTCATCAGGCGCTTGAACCGCGAGCCCGACTTGAGGGTGAGCTTGCCGCGCTTGTTGAGCGTCCAGCCGCCCTTCCACTTCTCCTGATCCTGGTACTGGCGCGGATAACCCTGGCCCGGACGGGTTTCCACATTGTTGAACCAGACGTACTCGGTGCCACCGCGGTTGGTCCACGCCTGCTTGCAGGTCACCGAGCAGGTGTGACAGCCGATGCACTTGTCCAGGTTCATCACCATGGCGAGCTGAGCCATTACACGCATGTCAGTACTCCACGTTCTGGTTGCGGCGGCGAATGGTCGTGACCTCGTCGCGCTGATTGCCGGTGGGCCCGTGGTAGTTCAGGGCGAAGGACTGCTGGGCGTAGCCGCCGATCAGATGCGAGGGCTTGATCAGCACCCGGGTCAGCGCGTTGTGGATACCGCCGCGCTTGCCCTTGGCTTCCTTCGTGGTCGCCTCGGTGCCCTCGATGCGCGGCACGTCCACCGCGCGGTCCTGCGCGTGGTACATGAACACCGTGCCCTCGGGCATGCGGTGCGAGACGATCGCGCGGGCCACCACGATGCCGTTGCGGTTGGTCGCCTCGATCCAGTCGTTGTCGGCCACCCCGATCTTGGCGGCGTCGCGATCCGACATCCAGATCGTCTGCCCGCCGCGCGAGAGCGTCAGCATGTGCAGGTTGTCCTGGTAAGCGGAGTGGATCGACCACTTGGAGTGCGGGGTCAGGTACCGCACGGTGACCCCGCCGCCGGCCACATTGCCGATCGACGGTTCGCTGAACAGCGCGGTCATGTCCAGGGGCGGCCGGAAGATCGGCAGCTGCTCGCCGAGTTCGATCATCCAGTCGTGGTCGAGATAGAAGTGCTGACGCCCGGTGAGGGTGTGCCAGGGCTTGCTGCGCTCGACATTGATGGTGAACGGCGAGTACCGGCGCCCACCGGACTCACTGCCCGACCATTCCGGCGAGGTGATCACCGGAACCGGCCGGGCCTGGGTGTCGGCGAAGGTGATCTGCTTGCCCTCGGCCTCGGCGGCGAGGTCGGCCAGTTCGGTGCCGGTGCGCCGTTCCAGCGCCTCGAAACCCTCGACCGCGAGGCGGCCGTTGGTGGTGCCCGACAGCGCCAGGATGGTCTCGGCGGCGAAGGTGTCCTTGGCCAGCGAGGGCCGCCCGGCCGCGACGCCGGAGACGACGGTGCCGTTCTTGCCCGCGAGGTAGGTCACCTCTTTGTCGGGGTAGGTGGTGATGCCCTTGGTGGTCACGCCCAGGGTGTCGACCAGCGGGCCCAGCGCCGCGAGCTTCTCGGCGATCTTGGTGTAGTCGCGTTCGATCTGCACGATCTTGGGCATGGTCTTGCCCGGAATCGGTTCGCACTCACCGGCTTTCCAGTCCAGCACCTTGCCGCCCGCCTGCGCCAGCGCGTCGGGGGAGTCGTGCTGCAGCGGCACCGCGACGATGTCCTTGCGGGTGCCCAGGTGCTTCTCGGCCAGCCAGGAGAACCCGCGCGCGATCCGGTGGAACGCCTCGAAGTCGGTCTTGGCCTCCCACGGCGGGGAGATGGCGGGGGAGAAGGCGTGCACGAACGGGTGCATGTCGGTGGAGGACAGGTCGTGCTTCTCGTACCAGGTGGCCGCGGGCAGCACGATGTCGGCGAACAGGGTGGTGCTGGTCATGCGGAAGTCCAGCGCCAGCAGCAGATCCAGCTTGCCCTCGGCGCCCTCCTCGCGCCATTCCAGTTCCTGTGGGCGCACGCCGGTGGCGTCGGTGGTCTGCAGGTTCGAGCCGCAGCCCAGCAGATGCTTCTGGAAGTACTCGTTGCCCTTGCCGGAGGAGCCGAGCAGGTTGGCCCGCCAGACGGTGAGCACGCGCGGGAAGTTCTCCGGGGCGTCGGGGTCCTCGCAGGCGAAGCGCAGGTCACCGGACTTCAGGCCGTCCACGACGTGCTCGCCGGGTGTCTTCCCGGCCTGCTCGGCCTCGTCGGCGAGGTCGAGGGGATTGCGGTTGAAGGTGGGGTAGCTCGGCATCCAGCCCAGCCGCGAGGCCAGGGCGATGTTGTCGGCGGCGGTGCGCCCGGCGAAGGTGCCCTTGCCCAGCGGGGAGGCGAAGGAGTCGGAGGTGAACGGGTCGTAGCGCCACTGGTCGTTGGTGAGATACCAGAACACGGTGCCCTGCATCTGCCGCGGCGGACGCTGCCAGTCCGCGGCCGAAGCCAGTGTGGCCCACCCTGTTACGGGGCGGCACTTCTCCTGGCCGACGTAATGCGCCCAGCCGCCACCGTTCTTGCCCTGGCAGCCGGTGAGCAGCGTGAGGGTGAAGAAGGCGCGGTAGATCTGGTCGGAGTGGAACCAGTGGTTGGTGCCCGCGCCCATCAGGATCATCGAGCGACCGCCGGAACGTTCGGCGTTGTCGGCGAATTCGCGCCCGATGCGCGCGGCCTGCACGGCGGGCACGCCGGTGATGCGTTCCTGCCAGGCCGGGGTGTAGGGGGAGTCGGCGTCGTCGTAGCCCTTGGCCCACTCACCCGGCAGGCCGTCGCGGCCCAGGCCGTATTGCGCCAGCAGCAGGTCGAACACGGTCGTGACCCGCTTGCCCGCCACGATCTTCGTCGGCACACCGCGCAGGATGGTCTGGGCGGTGTCGGTGTCGAAACGCGGCAGCGCGATCGTGGCGGGGGCGTCGTCGGTGTGGCCGAGCAGGGTCAGCAGCGGGTCGACACCCTCGAGGTCGAGATTCCACTTGCCCGTGTCGCCCTCGCCGAAGCGATGGCCGAGGGAACCGTTGGGCACCACCGGATTTCCGGCCTGATCCAGCAGCACGGGCTTGTGCTCGACACTCTCGCCCGTGTGTCCCAGGTCGGCGGCGGTGAGGAACTTGCCGGGCAGAGCGCCCTGCTGATCCGCCGCCTCGTCGAGGCAGATCAGGTAGGGCAGATCGGTGAAACGCTTGATGTAGTCGGTGAACATCGGCGTCTGCTTGTCGAGGAAGAACTCCTTGAGCACCACGTGCCCCATCGACATCGCCAGTGCCGCATCGGTTCCCGGCCGTGCGGCCACCCACTCGTCGGCGAACTTGGTGTTGTCGGCGTAGTCGGGGGAGACCACCACGACCTTCTGGCCGCGATAGCGTGCCTCGGTCATGTAGTGCGCGTCGGGGGTGCGGGTCACCGGGACGTTGGAGCCCCACATGATGAGATAGCCGGCGTCGAACCAGTCGGCCGATTCCGGCACGTCGGTCTGGTCGCCGAACACCTGCGGTGAGGCCACCGGCAGGTCGGCGTACCAGTCGTAGAACGAGAGCATGTAGCCGCCGAGCAGCGAGACGAACCGCGCGCCGGTGGCGTGGCTGACCATCGACATGGCCGGGATCGGCGAGAAGCCGGCGACCCGGTCGGGCCCGTACTTCTTGATGGTGTGGACGTGCGCGGCCGCGGCGATCTCGGCGGCCTCCCACCACTCGGCGCGGACGAAACCGCCCTTGCCGCGCGCGGTCTTGTAGGTCTTGGCCTTGACCGGGTCCTCGACGATCGACTCCCAGGCCAGCACCGGGTCCTTGAGCTCGGTCTTGGCCTTGCGGTACAGATCCAGCAGCGCGCCGCGCACATACGGGTAGCGCACACGGGTCGGAGAGTAGGTGTACCAGGAGAACGAGGCGCCACGCGGGCAGCCGCGCGGCTCGTACTCGGGCTTGTCCGAGCCCACCGACGGATAGTCGGTCTGCTGCGATTCCCAGGTGATCACGCCGTCCTTGACGTAGATCTTCCAGGAACACGAGCCGGTGCAGTTCACGCCGTGCGTGGAGCGCACCACCTTGTCGTGCGACCAGCGGTCGCGATAGAAGGCGTCGGCGTCGCGGCCGCCCACCTTGTGCACCGACCGGTGGTCGGCGGAGACCTCGCCGCGCTGGAAGTACTTACCGAGGTTCAGCAATGTGTCGCCGAAATCGGTGGGCGACGGACCATGAGTGCGCGAATTAACCACGACGCCCCCTTCGAGCTGTGCAAATCGGGCTGTTGAGGGCAACTGTAAAGAGGGGCGCTGATCCCGCAAAACCAACTTTTCACATCCTCGTTCGGGCCTCGGTGAGGTGTGAGGTCGGCGAAATCTCGTGGTCACGGGCGGGCCGCGGCGCCCGCCCGGCGAATCGGGGCCGACCAGGGTGAATGGGCGGCGAGCAGGCCCGACGCGGCTGCCGGGGAGCATGGCCCCGGCTCCGCGGTGATGCTTCGGAAACGCTTGCTTCTCGGGCGGTTTACATTTGTTTACACAGCCGGGATGCCCGCTGAACAGGCCCGATGTGACGCCCCGCACACCGCGACGGCCGGTGCGTGGCGTCCGGCGGGGGCGGGCGTGGTCCTCGGCGCGGTTCCGGCGGCCGGGCACCGGCGCGGAATTCTATAGCAATGCCGGAGGGAAGAATTGAAATCCTTTTAATTCGGTCCGGCGCACGGCATTTCGTGACCGAGCGCACAGTTGCCCACCGTTAACTACCCAAATGGCGGCGCGTCAATATAAAGAAACTGCATCTTTTCCGTTCGGTGCGTGGATCATGGTTGAAGCGTCATCCAGGATTGGCCCGTGCAGACAGGGAGGGTTGGGGTGATACCGAAGTCGACGTCCGACGGTCCGGCGGGTCCACCGAAACCGCCGACACTCGGGGGGTTGCTGCGGCGGCTTCGCGACGATCGGCGGATTTCGCGGGAGAAGCTGGCCTTCGCGGCCGGGGTCAGCTCGAGTTACATCACACATCTGGAAAGCGGTGACCGCGATCACCCGACGCGCGCGGTGCTCGACGCGTTGGTGCGCTATCTCGACCGGATCACGCCGGTCAGCGATATCGAACGCAGGCATCTGTTCGATCTGGCCGGGCTGGCACCGGTGGACAATCCCACCGTCGAGGACCTGCGCGCCGAGATCACCGCCGAGATGCGCCGCACCCTGGCACTGCAGGAGCCGGATCTGGCGGCCTACGTCGACACCCGCTGGAATGTGCTCGCGGGCAACGAATCCTACGATCGCGCCTTCCCCGGCCTGGTCGAGGACGTCAATATCCTGCGCTGGTTCTTCGGCAATCCGCTCTCACGCAAGGTGATGGTGGAGTGGGAGACCGAGTCCACGCTCACCGTGCACTGGCTGCGCGGGCTGATCGGCCAGCAGGGCGGTGGCGACTGGGCCACCGACCTGCTCGACGAACTGGCGCAGTACCGCGACTTCCGGCGGATCTGGGACGACGGCGACACGGTGTACGGCCGCGAACACACCGCCATGCGGCTGTGCGATCTGCACACCGGGGAGTACTACACCGTCGACGTCCAGCTCTTCCGCCTCGACTCGGTCGCCTACCCCGGCCGCATCCAGTACTACCTGGGCGTTCGCGGCCCCGATGCCGCCGGTCCGCACCCCGACCGGCCGTAAACCGGGCCCGCGAACGCCCCGCCGGTCAGCAGTCCCGGTCGGCGGCCAGTGCCGCGAGCAGATCCAGGTCGGCCATGGCGTCGGCGTCGGTCCCGATCCCGGAGATCGTGGCCATGGCCTCCTCGTACAGTTGCCTGGCCTGGCCCCTGCTCCATGCGCGGCCACCCGCCGCTTCGACCAGTTCGGCGGCCCGGACCAGTTCGCCGTCGTCGAGCGGGTCCTCGCGCAGGTAGAGCTCGGCCAGGGCGCTCGCCTCGGGCGTGCCGGAGCGCAGCGCGAACACCACCGGCAGGGACTTCTTGCGGCTGCGCAGATCGGAGAACACCGATTTGCCGGTGACCCGCGGATCGCCCCAGATGCCGAGCAGGTCGTCGGTGTGCTGGAAGGCCCGGCCGATGCGTCTGCCGAATTCGCGCAGGCGCAGGATCTCACCGGAATCGGCGTTGCCGAAGAGCCCACCGAACGCGGCCGAACACCCGAACAGCGCCCCGGTCTTGCGGTCGACCATGGTGAGGCATTCCTCGACCTCGACATCGCCGCGCTGCTCGAATCCCAGGTCCGCGCACTGGCCTTCGACCAGATGCAGCACCGAGCGGCTCAGCAGGGTCGACGCCTCGACGATCGGTGTGCCCGGTGCCCCGGCCAGCAGGGAGTACGCCTGCGCGAGCAGCGCGTCGCCCGCGAGGATGGCGGGACCGATCCCGAAGGCCGTCCACGCGGTCGGCCGGTGCCTGCGGGTGGTGTCGCGGTCCATCACGTCGTCGTGCAGCAGCGAGAAGTTGTGCACCAGTTCCACCGCGACGGCCGCGCGCACGGCGGCCGCCTCGTCCCCGCCGGTCAACCGCGCGGTCGACAGGACCAGCGCCGGGCGGATCGCCTTTCCGCCGTCGTGGCTCTCCGGCCTTCCACCACGGTCCCACCAGCCGAAGTGATACCCCACGATCGTGCGCACCATGGCGGGCATCGTCTGAACCGAACCGTGCAGGGTGGCCGCGCAGTCCTCCCGGCAGCGTTCGAGCACATCGGCGGCCGTGCGCGCGCGTGGCGCGACGGGCGGCGGCGCCACCGGGGTCGGTGGCAGGACCGGGGCTGTCGCGGGCTGTGGCGTGCTCATCGGTTCACCTGCACTTCGGTGAGCGCCCCCAGCGCGTCCGGAACCAGCACGGCCGCAGCGTGATTGGCGCTGATCAGATAGGAGGCGATCGCTCGGTCGTCGATCCCGGTGAAGCGGACATTGATGCCCGGTTCGACCTCGTCGGGCAATCCGGTCTGGCGCAGGCCGATCACCCCGTCGTCGGATTCCCCGATCCGCATGGCCAGGATCGTGCTGGTCCCACTCGGTGAGATCGGGATCTTGTCCGAGGGCAGCAGCGGCACATTCCGCCACGCGTGCACCGTCTTCCCCTCGATGTCGGTGTGGTCCGGGTACACGCCGCGTTTCGTGCATTCGTGACCGAACTGCGCGATGACGCGGGGATGGGCGAGGAAGAACGCGGTCTTGCGGCGGCGGGCCAGCAGCCGATCGAGATCGTCGGGAGTCGGGCGGCCGGTGGCCGAGCACAGCCGCTGGCTCGGGTCCACGTTGTGCAGCAGCCCGTAGTCGTGGTGGGTCAGCAGGTCGCGTTCCTGCCGTTCCCGCAGCGCCGCCACCGACAGGCGCACCTGCTGGTCGAGCTGGTTCATCGGCTTGTTGTAGAGGTCGGTGACCCGGGTGTGGACCCGCAGCAGCAGTTGCGCGACGCTCAGCTCGAGTTCGCGGGGATGCTGGTCGTAGTCGACATAGGTGCCGGGCAGGGTCGGTTCGCCCTGCTGGCCCGACAGCATGCCGATGGTCGCCTGACCGTATTTGTCGGCACCGGCCTGCTCGGCGGCCACGACGGGCCCGACCCGCTCGATATGGGCGGCCAGGCGCGGGTTCCTGGCACACACGGCGTCGAAGTCGGTGCGCGGCAGGGCCAGGACGGTGCAGGCGGTGTTCGCGGTGGCGGTGTACTCCCAGATCGCCTGTCCGCCGAGCAGGGTGGCGGCACCGAGCTGGCTGCCGTCGTCGAGCACGTCGAGCTGGACCTGCTGACCGTAGTCACCCGGGCCGGTGAGCACGACCCGGCCGTGGGCCACCACATAGGTCGCGTCGATCTCGTTGCCGAACTCGCAGATCGTCTCGCCCGCGGCGAACTCGCGCTGGGTGAACAGCTGGGCGAGTTCGCGCAAGGTGTCGTCGTCGTCGAAGTCGCGCAGCGCGCGCAGTTCGCGCAGTTCGGCCGGGACCACCTGGTACCGGCCCCCGGCCAGCGTGCAGGTGAGGTAGCCGTCCCCGACGGTGTAGGTCAGGCGGCGGTTGACCCGGTAGGTTCCGCCGTCGACCTCCACCCAGGGCAGCATGCGCAGCAGCCATCGGGGCGTGATGCCCTGCATCTGCGGAACGGATTTGGTGGTGGTCGCCAGGGTGCGAGCGGCGGCGACGCCGAGTGCGGTGGCCGGCTGCGCGGCGGTGCTGGTCACGGAGTGGTCCTTCCCTGCGAGGTGGCGTGGGCGGCGACGAGGCCGGGGCGAGCGGCGGCGGTGCCGAGGCCGGAGGGCCCCCACGCGCGGGTGGAGTGGGAGACGGCGGGCGGTCGTCCGCTCGCCGGGTGGCGCAGGTGTTCCGGGCGGTAGCGGCTGGTGCCGCGATGCCAGTGCAGGATGCCCGCGATCCAGTCACGCAATTCGTCGATGTAGCCGGCCAGCGCCGCGCGTGCGGTGTCGTCGAGGCGGTGGTGTTCGACCAGGACGGGCAGTTCGTCGTCGACGAGGCGCTGGAACTGCCGCATCCTGGCCCGCATCAGGTCGTCGACGATCGTGGCGGCGACCTCGCGGTCGCAGTCGAAGAACGACTCGACCACCAGGATCGCGTTGTGCAGCTCGGCTTCGTACTCGATCTCCTTCTGATACGAGAAGAAGTCGTTGATCAGGCAGCCGTAGTCCTGCGCGGCGTGTTCGATACCGCGCAGGGTGGTCGACTCGAAGACCGCGTCGGGGACGAGGCCCCCGCGCGCGAGCTTCGACAGCGCGATCGTCAGATCCGAGCCGAAGGTCCGGCGGCGCATCTCCAGGTAGTCGACCGGATCGGGTACCCGGTGCTGGATGTGGTTGGCCAGCTCCCACAACCAGCTCTCGGTCATGGATTCCACCGCCGCGCGGAAGGTGGCGCGGGCGGCGGGCGGCATGGTCCGGGCGGTGCGTGACCACAGATCGGCCAGCGACAACTCCAGCGGGTTGGCCGGTGTTCCGGTCTGGCGCAGATCCAGCGGCATGAACGCCGACAGTCTGGCGTTGCAGGACTTCGCCCCGGCCATCGCGGCCGCACCCTGCGCGGGGGAGAAGACGGCGGGGAAATAGTCGTCGCCCCAGGTGCCCCAGGTGAGCCATTGCGCCGACAGCGTCAGCGTGTCGGCATCGGCGTCGGGGTCCAGACCCGCCGAGCACAGCGCGAAATCGAAGCCCGCCGTGTCCTCGCGTGTCCACAGGCGTCGCCCGCCGAGCTCGGGCAGCGGCTCGTGGAATCCCATCCGCTGCGCCCAGTCGATGCTCGCCGAGCGTGCCACCGGCAGGTGCGGTGACAGGCTCAGCGCGAACGGCACCTCGAAGTCCGGCAGGGGCAGGGGACCGCTGCGGCGCAACGGAACCCGCGCATGACTGCGCGCCCCACCCGGCCCGGCCAGCCCCTTCCAGAAACCGGGCCTGGCCAGCTCGGTACCGATCCCGCTGGGACCGAACGACTTCGGGCCCTTCGCCGCGGCAGCGTTCATGTAGCGGTTCGACCGCAGATGCCATTCGTGGCCGCCCGACTGCCAGTCCTGTAGCCCCTGCGCGTAGGACAGCGTCGCCGCGACCTGCACCGCGTCGAGCCCGTGTTCGGCGAACAGTGGCGGCAGCTCGGTCAGCACGGTGTTCTCGAACTGGTGGATCCGCGAGGTGAGCTGGTCGTTGACGATCTCGGCGGCCCGCTGCGGCGAACAGCCGAAGAACCGCTCGACCACCAGGACCCCGTTGTTGACCTCTCCTTCCTCCTCGGTCTCGCGCTGATACGAGAAGATGTCGTTGCGCAGGTGCACCGCGTCGGAGAAGGTGTCCTTGAGCACGCGCAGCGGCCGGGTGCCGACGACGGCTTCGGGAATCTCGATGCCGCGGGCGTATTCGACGAGATCCGCCGACCACGGCGCGCCGCCGACCCGGCGCCGCATCTCGATGTAGTCGATGGGATTGGGAATCCGGGCGGTGTTGATGTTGCCGATCTCCCAGACGCAGTCGAGCAGCAGATTGCGGGTGCTCTCGCGAAAACGTTCGCGCCAGCACTGCGACATCGACGGCACCGTCCGCGTCCACAGGTCGGCCAGGCCGCTCTCGTCGGGGTTGGCCGGTTGCGGCATGGCGGCACCGTCGGGCGGCATGAAGGTGGCCAGGCGGTCGAGATAGCGCCGGGCGCCGTCCATGTCGCCGGTGCGTTTGAACGCGTCGAGGAAATGGTCGTCGAAATAGAAGACCCAGGTGTACCAGTCGGTGACGGTGTCGAGCACCGGCGCGTCGGCGTCGGGATGGGTGTAGGCGCACAGGCCCGCGTAGTCCATGCCGTCGAAACTCGCTTCGTCCCACACCACGTCGCCACCGACGGCCTCGCCGAGCATGCCCATCTCGTAGGCCCACTGTTTGGTATGTGCCCGTGCCTGTTCCACGTGCGGGTTGAGCCGCGCGGGATGAGCGACGTAGAACTCGGGCAACACGAACGGCTGCACGGTCTCAGCCCTCGGCGCCGAGCTGAACGTTGTCGAGGATCGCGAGGGCGTCGGGTACCAGCACCGCCGCGGAGTAGTAGGTGCTGACCAGGTAGGAGATGATCGCCTTGTCGTCGATGCCCATGAAGCGCACGTTCAGGCCGGGCTCGTACTCGTCCGGAATCCCGGTCTGGCGCAACCCGATCACGCCCTGCGCCGCTTCGCCGGTGCGCATCAGCATGATCGAGGTGGTGCGACCGGCCGAGGTGCCGATCTTGTTGCACGGCAGGATCGGTACACCTCGCCACGAGGGCACCCGATGCCCGTTCAGCTCGGTGCTCGACGGGTAGATGCCGCGGCGGTTGCATTCGGCCCCGAAGGCGGCGATGGCCTTCGGGTTGGCCAGGAAGAACGCCGGCTCCTTCCAGACCAGGGCGAGCAGTTCGTCCATGTCGTCAGGTGTCGGAGCGCCCGTGCGGGTACTGATCCGCTGCCGGGGTGCGGCATTGTGCAGCAGCCCGAAGTCGCGATTGTTGACCATCTCGTCTTCCTGGCGTTCGCGCAGGGCCTCGATGGTCAGCCGCAGCTGCTGTTCGATCTGGTCCATCGGCTTGTTGTAGAGGTCGGCGACGCGGCTGTGCACCCGGAGCACGGTCTGCGCGATGCTCAGCTCGTATTCGCGCGGGGACAGGTCGTAGTCGACGAAGGTGCCGGTCAGCTGCTGTTCGCCCTCGTGGCCCGAGGCGAGCTCGATCGAGCTCTCGCCGTGCGGGTTGGCCCGCTCGTCGGCGACGGCGTCGTCGAGCTGGGCCGCCCGCACGTGCTCGCTGAGCCCGGCGATCCGCGCGCCGACCTCGGCCAGGGCGCGCTCGGTGAGCACCAGGCAGGTGCACGCGGTGACGGCCTTGACGGTGAAGTCCCACGGCTGCGCGTCGGCGCCGAGGATCCGTTCCCCGAAGAAGTGGCCGTCGGTCATGATCTCGAGCACGGTCGGCTCGCCGTAGGCGCCGGTGCCGAGCTTGTCGGCCTTGCCGTGGGCGAGGACCACCAGTTCGCCGGCGGGACTGCCCGCCTCGGCGATGATCTCGCCCGCCGCGTATCGCCGTTCGGTGAAGGAGTCCGCGAGCGCCTGTAGGGCGGCGTCGTCGGGGTAGTGCCGCAGGCTGCGCAGTTCCCGCAGGTCGGGTGCGAGAATCCGCGCCTCGCCCGCGGTGTCGTAGCAGGTGATCAAGCCGTCGCCCACGGTGTAGGTGAGGCGGCGGTTGACGCGGTACACGCCACCGTCGGCCTGCACCCACGGCAGCAGTTTGAGCAGCCACCGGGAGGTGATGCCCTGCATCTGGGGCACGGACTTGGTCGTGGTCGCCAGGTTCCGCGCGGCGACCGTGCTGAGGCTCAGCTGGGCGGCGATGGTTCCGGAGAGTGGTTCAGCCAGTTCAGTCATGAGTTCTTCCTGCTTCGAGAGACATGGGAGAAACGAGATGACGCACCACAGCGGGACGGATCAGTTATCCATCCGCTACTGATCGTGGCAGAAACGATGGTAGAGCAACACGCTTCGATCGCGCAGAGGAATCATCATGAAAACTGTTGTGCGAGAGCAGTATTCGAGATAGGCGCGGCACTTCGGCAGATGTGTGCGCGGCGGCGCGCGATCGTTCTCGGCGCGAAGTCGTGGATGCCGATCGATTGCTCATGAGCGTCTGGTCGCGACCCTGGCCGCACCAGCGGTCGCGATGACCAGCAGCGTCAGGGTGAGGGCCCAGCGCCGTTGCTCGACCACCACCGGCTGCGCCGCCACGGCCCGCGGTTCCGCCACGGGATAGGTGACGAGCCGGGCGGGAGTGGGCACCGGCGTGGGCGACGGTTCCGGCAGGGGTAATGGGTCGGGCACCGCGATCGGTGGTGGTGGCGGGGCGGGTTCCGGCTCGGGTGACATCGTCACCGGCGGGGGTGCCGGGGCCGCGGGCAGCGGGCTCGGCTCGGGGGTCACGAGCGGTGGTGGCTCCGGAACCGGCTGTGCGGGAACAGATGTGGGCGGAGCCGGTGGCGGCGGTTTCGGGATCAGTGGCGGCGGGGCGGGCGCCGGGAGTGGAAGCGGGGCCCGCGGTTGGTCGAACGGGCGGGCGGGGACGTGTAGTTCCAGGCCGCCGCGCGGCGGTGCCGGAACCGGGACCGTCGGGCGATCCTGTGGGTGACCCGGCAGCGGAATCGCCGGCCCACCGAACCGGGGCACGGCAGGAACCTCGAATGTTCCTGTCGGCGTGGGGATCACCGGAGCCGATGTGGTGGGCGCCGGGGCGGCGATCGCCTGCCCGCCGGACACGGTACCGACCGATCCGGGCACGACCAGGCCCGCGCCCGCCAGCAGACTCACCCAGATCACCCTGCGCCCCGGCCCGTTCATGTCAGTTGCGCCAGCACGGCGTCGAAGGCGGCCGGGCCGACGGCGGCGGCCCGGCCGTAGGGATTCTGCAGTTCGAAGATGGTGAAGATCATGAACGTCACCACCGCCGCGAAACTGGCCACCACCGCGACATGCACGCGCGGACTGGTGCCCGCGAACAGCAGCGACAGGCCCACCGACAGAATCGCGCCGAGTGCCAGTGCCAGCCACATCATCGGCGACAACGCGCTACCCGCCGCCTCGATCCTGGCCTGGCGGGCCTCGTAGACCTCCCACAGCCGGTCGGCCGCCGCGATCTGGCGGGATCGTTGCCATTCGTCGGTGGCGGGACTGGTGGCGATCGCGGTGCGCACCGCCGACAACCTGCTCCACGCCGTGTCGTCGACCTGCGCCCCGGAGGACATGGCAGGCCATTCCACCTCGATCACCTCGCCGGTGTAGCCGTGCACGGCAGTGGTGATGGTGCCGCGGGCCGGCTCCGGCAACGCGTCACCCGCCCACTGGAGGGCGAGCAGTCGATCCGCCTCGTCCGAGGCCGCCTTCGCCGCGCCCGCGTTGGCGTCGAGCACGCCGATGAGCAGGAACGACGCGAGGACCACCTGCAGGCCCGCGACGAGGGTGAACACCTGGCCCACCGACTCGTTGGTGGCGTCCTCGTCGCGTCCGTTGCCGCGCTTGCGCAGCAGATAGGCGGCGGTCCCGGCCAGTCCGGCGACCATGATCACCCACAGCAGTGCTTCCCAGAGCATGTCTCGGTAGTCCTTCGTCGTCGAGGGGCGATGATGCGCGCCGGAATATCAGCAGAGAACTCGTGCGGAATGTCGCGACCGTCGACCACGGAACCGTAAGGGCGACAACGGCATCGAGAGTAGGTCGCGGGCCGGGAGCGGCGCAATGCTCGGGCAAACCGTCGCCGCGTCGCCGCGACGCCCGCCGGTGGACCGATATCGGCAGGCGGGAACGGTCTTCGTGGCGCCCGATCGACCGGGCCGCCCGCGCCGTCCTGGCACGACATCCCGGCGAACCTGGCACGGAATGCGAGTGTCGTGCGCGCGATTCACGGGCCGTCCCTGGTACGCGAATTCCGCTGTTATCCTTCGTGTTTCGAGAGCAGTTCCAGTTGTCGACGGGTGTGTTCGACCGGTGACGGATCAGTGATTTCGCGGTCCGGCTCCGGCGTCGAGGCACCCCTGCGCGGAGGTGGGATATGCACAGCGGAACAGACGCGCACACGATCGCCGTCGAACACGGCGGCCGCCGTCCGGGCCGGGCGGAGGGGGAGCCGGGCCGTCGGGCACGCAGCGGCGCGGTGTCGTTCGGGGCGAGGCAATCGATGAGCGAATCGGTGCGGCCGGAGGCCACCTGCCCGCTGGAACCGCTGTGCCCGCCCGACAGGCGCGGGGTGAACCTGAGCGGGTCGCGTGATCTGCAGCGGGTGGCCTTCGGCTGTCACCTGCGGGCCGGTGAGGATTTCGCCGCCACGCTCTGGACCGCGAGCACCGGCGCGGTGCTGGTCGCCCGGCTGCGCACCACCGACATCGTCACCGAGCGTGCGGCCGCGGGCGCAGAGGACCACTACAGCCAATACCTGCAGCTGGGACTGGTACTGGCGGGCCGGGTCACGCTCGAACAGCAGGGGCGCCGGTCGACCGCGGTGGCGGGCGAGGCGTTCGCGCTGTGCCTGGACAGCCCGTTCCGGTCGGTCCTCGCGCGCGGCGACGCCGCGGCCACCGATGTGCTCTACCTCTATCTGCCGGTGAGTTCGCTTGCTGCGTGGGGTCTCGACGTCCCGGCGGCGGGCGGCCGCTCCTGGCCGCTGTCGCGCGCCGCGATGTCGGTTCTCACGGTGGCGCGGGACCTCACCTGCGGTGCGACGATGCCCGGTCATCTGCGCATCGTCGCGCGTATCGACGAGATCCTGTTCCGCGCGGCGGTGGTCGCGCTGCTCGAACGCGATCTCACCGACGCGACCAGGGAACTGACGGCCGAGGACGTGCTGCGCCGCCGCGCGGCCGACTTCATCGACCGGAACTTCGCGGACCCGGCGCTGAACCCGGACGCGGTCGCGGGCCGACTACATGTGAGCAGGCGAACCCTGTTCCGGGCGTTCGAACTCCAGGGCACCTCGGTCGCGCGGCTCATCCGCACCCGCCGCCTGGCCGCCGCGGCGAGCGCGCTCTGCGACGGCACCCGCGGCCTGCGCGACATCGCCGACAGCTGCGGCTTCCGCACGGTCGACCAGCTCTCCCGCGCCTTCCGCGCCAAATACGGCGTGACCCCGGCCGCCTACCGCACCACCCGCCGCGGAAACCGCTGACCTCCCGGCGACCGGCACCGGCTGCGGGACGCACGCCGACACCAGCCCCGCCAGCATGGTGGCCACCTGCCCGGGGTGGGTCAGCGCGGCGCCGTGGCCCGCGCCCGCGACGGTGCGCACGGCCCCGGCGCCGGCCAGCCCGGCCGCCAGCAGGGCGCACTTGCCCACGGTGCTGTTCTGGTCGTGCTCCCCGCGCAGCACCAGAGCGGGCACCGGGATCTCACCCAGGCGCTCGAGCACCGAATCGCGGTCGATCAGGCACCGCGCCGCCGGACGGATCGCGGCGCGGTCGGCCGCGAGCCACCGGTCGATCCACGGCCGCCACATCGCCGGATCGTCACCGCCGATCAGCCGGGGCGCGAGCCCCTCGGCCAAGGGTGCCAACTCGCCTGTCCCACACCAGGCATCGAAGAAGCTCTCGTAGTCGGTGGCCTCGTCGGGCGTGCAGGCCCCGGCTTCGGTGTCGAGCAGGGCGAGCCCGTACACGCGTTCGGGCGCACGCAAGGCCATCCGTAATGCCGTGTATCCGCCCTGACTCATTCCGCCGACGATCGCGCGTTCGATACCGAGCGCGTCCAGTACGCGGAATCCGTCGGCGGCTTGATCCCAGTAGTCGAATGCGGGTGTGTTCCCGGTGCGGCCGTGCCCGCGCGCGTCCCAGGTGACCACATTGATATCGGTGTGCCCCAGAATTCTCCGGATCGGATCGAACATCGATTGATTCATCAGGAATCCGTGTGCCAGCAGCACGGTGGGGCCGTGGACGGCGCCCGTGCGGAAATGGATGTTCACCGAATCGGAGTGCACGAAAGGCATGGCCGAAACATACAAGTCCGGCGGGGTGTGCGGTCCGGTTGCGGCGAATATGTGACCGCCTGTTGCGTGTAGTTCCGGAGGGGTGTTTTCACTGAGCCTTTTTCATCCTGCCGCTGAACCATGTTGCACCGCAGCATGATTAATCTGCCGCTCCGGATGCGAACTGGCGAAGCCCCTGGTAAGAGAG
>NZ_JBSGDP010000080.1:0-26222 GCF_053602435.1 Nocardia sp. NPDC004415 | reverse complement strand
GGCGATACTCCGGCTTCGCCGTTACGTCTCGCCCTTCGGGTGCGAGGCGGCCGAAAACCCGTGGTGGGCGGCTTCTGAAACACGAGTTTCAGGAGCCGCTCAGGCGTATCAGGAGAACCCGGGGGCTGCCTCGTCCTTGGCGGAGCGGATGTAGGTGAGGGGGCGGCCGTCGCGGCCCTCGGTGGGCCAGTCGATGTTCAGGCGGGCGTCGAACGCGTCGAGGTCACGGTCGAATTCGGGGGTGTACTCGATCGAGCACAGGTAGGTGACTGTGGAGTTGTCCTCGAGGGAGAGGATGGCGTGGCCGAGGCCCTCGGACAGGAACACCGAGCGGCGGTGCACGTCGTCGAGCAGGACCGAGTCCCAGCGGCCGTAGGTGGGCGAGCCGGGCCGCAGGTCGACCACCACGTCGAAGAACGCGCCGCGCACGCAGGTCACGTACTTGGCCTGGCCGGGCGGGTTCTCGGTGTAGTGGATACCGCGCAGCCCGCCCGCGGCCGAGACCGAGGTGTTCACCTGGTGCAGCTCGAAGGGGCGACCGGTCGCCTTCTCGAACTCCGAGCCCTTGAACGACTCGCAGAAGGTGCCGCGGTCGTCACCGAGCAGGCGCGGGGTCATCACCCAGGCGCCGGGGATGGCGAGCTCTCGAAATTCCATGCGCTACCAGTCTTTTCCACGGTCGATGAGGTCGAGCAGATAGCGGCCGTAGCCCGAACGCACCATGGGCTCGGCCAGTTCGCACAGCTGCTCGTCGGTGATCAGGCCGCGCCGCCACGCGACCTCTTCGGGCACGCCGATCTTGAGGCCCTGCCGTTCCTCGATGGTGCGCACGTAGTTGGCGGCGTCGAGCAGGGAGTCGAAGGTGCCGGTGTCGAGCCAGGCGGTGCCGCGGGCGAGCACATCGACGCTGAGCTTGCCCTGCTCGAGGTAGGCGCGGTTGATATCGGTGATCTCGTACTCGCCGCGCGCGGAGGGGCGCAGGCCGCGGGCGATCTCGACCACGTCGTTGTCGTAGAAGTACAGCCCCGGGATGGCGTAGTTGGAGCGCGGGGTCTTGGGCTTCTCCTCGATCGAGACCGCGCGGCCCCGCTCGAACTCGACCACGCCGTAGGCGGTCGGGTCGCTGACCCAGTAGGCGAACACCGCGCCGCCGTCGATGTCGTGGAAACGCTCCAGGCTGGCGCCGAGGCCGGGGCCGTGGAAGATGTTGTCGCCGAGCACCAGCGCGGCGGGTTCGGTGCCGATGTGCTCCGCCCCGAGGACGAACGCGCTGGCCAGGCCGTCGGGCTCTGGCTGGACCCGGTAGCTGATCGAGACGCCGAACTGGCTGCCGTCACCGAGCAGCCGGGCGAACGCGTCGGCGTCCTCCGGCGTGGTGATCACCAGGATGTCGTCGATGCCTGCCAGCATGAGGGTGGACAACGGGTAGTAGACCATGGGCTTGTCGTAGACCGGGACGAGCTGCTTGCTCACCCCGCGCGTGATGGGGTGCAGCCGCGATCCGGTGCCGCCCGCCAAGATGATTCCGCGCATGGGCTGAGTCTATTGGCGGCTGTGGTGGTCGGTAACCCGAGGGCGCCGGAGAGAGCACGATCCGGATACGGAGGTTTCGGGGGTGGGCGTGTCGGGCGATAACCGGTACAGAGACGGCGCGCATCTGCTTATGTGAGCGTCGATGTGTGAAACATCACTGTGTTAGATGTCAGCGGCGACATCCGTACCGGGTCTTCCGGGCCGGGGTCGACGCGCCAGCTGTGAGGTAGGTGCGCGATGAAGGCGACCAGGATCGGTGGACCCGGAGTGATGGGCGGGCTGGCCGCCGCCGCGCCGGTCAAGACCGGTGGCAAGCAGCCCGCGGCGGGCATCGTGGTGAATTCCGGCCGGACCAGCACGTCCTCGCGGGTGCTCATGGGCGCCTGCCTCGGTCTCGTCGGACCGCTGCTGCGCACGGTGCCGATCAACCGGACGACCGTGCCGATCGGCGCCGTCGCGGTGGATCTGCTCGCGCGGTTGCGGCCCGAACCGCAGGGCATCGAGCGCGAGCAGATCCGGATGGACGGCTTCAAGATGGAGATGGTCCGCCCCGCGGGCGGCTCCCGCGCGCTGCGTCACGGCGCCATGCTCTACCTGCACGGCGGCGGATTCGCGGTCTGCGGGTTGCAGACCCATCGCGCGGTGGTGGCCGGGCTGGCGCGGCGTACCGGATTGCCTGTGCTCAATGTGGAGTATCGACAGCTGCCGGGCAACTCGGTCGACGGTGCCGTCGACGACTGTGTGCTGGCCTACCGCTGGTTGCTGCGGCACGGCGCCGACCCGGCCCGCATCGTCATCGCCGGTGATTCCGCGGGCGGCTTCCTCACCTTCGCCACCGCGATCCGCGCCCGCGAGATCGGCCTGCCGCTGCCCGCCGGGCTGGTCGGCCTGAGCCCGCTGCTCGATCTGGACTACCGGGCCAAGCAGGGCTACGTGAATGTCGAGCGCGACGCCTACATCTGTCTGAGCGCGTTGCAGGCGGTGGTGCATCTGGGCGCCGAGCAGCTCGGTCCGCTCGACCCGGCGCTGTCGCCGGTCAACGCCGACCTCGCCGGGCTACCGCCGGTGCTGCTCATCGCCGCCGAGGACGAGCTGCTGCGCTACGACTGCGAGCTGATGGCCCACCGGCTCACGGCCGCGGGCGTGCCCAACACGCTGGAGTTGTGGCGCGGCCAGGTGCACGCCTTCATGTCGATCCTGCCGAGCATGCCGGAGAGCCGCTCGGCGCTGGGCCGGGTCTCGAAGTTCGTGCGGGCCGCGCTGGAACCGAGCCGGTCGGCGCGCTCGGCCTAGGACACCGGCGCCCGGCCACCCGGGCCCGGCGACGCGAAAGCGGTCTCCGCCCATCCGGACGGAGACCGCTTTCGCGTGTCCTGCGTTGCCGCGAAGCCTACTTCTTGGCCGGGGGAACGAAGGGCGAGTTGATGATGCCGAAGTAGTTGACGACCTCGACAACCGCGACCGGCGCGGTGATCAGGATGGTACCGACGACACCGAGGAAGGACGCCCCCGCGGCAGCGCCGACGATGCAGCCGACGACCGGGCCCGCGCCCAGCAGGAAGGCGACCGGAGCCGACGCGGCGCTGCCGAGCGCGGCGCCGCCGATGCAGCCGATGAGACCACCGAGCACGGTGGTGGTCAGGCCGGCAATGGTGGCGGCCAGGCCGATGTTGTCCTTCATGCGCGAGTAGGCGGCCTTCTCACGCTCGTACTCGTTCTTGAACTCGGCCTGACCCTCGAACGGCAGGGCGACCGGCTTGTAGACGGCGTGCTGCTCGTCGAGCTGCGGGGTCAGCGTCACGGTGCGGTCGACGACCTGCGCGGCCACCGGGAACTCGTGGTCGAAGACCTGCGTGGCGAGGGGAATGCCGGCCATCACGGTGCCGTCGTTCGCCTTGACCGTCAGCTTGCCGTTCTCGGCGACGAGCGAGCCGGAATCGACGGTGAGCGCGAGGGTTCCGGCCTCTTCGTCGATCTTGTAGGAGAGGTTGACGGGCAGCGGAGCCGCCTGGGCGGGCTCGGCGTGCGCGGTGCCGACGGAGACGCCAAGGGCGGCGATCAGCAGCGCCGAAGTCGCGGCGAATTTCCTCATCTGCATTTTGGTAGATCCTCGATGTCGAAACGTTTCGGAGGGGACCCGATGATCAAAAGCCGCCGCAGCTAACGAGCGGTGAACCGGCCGTGACCGTTCATTCAAATTCCGTTCACCGCTGATACTCCGGCGCCGGTGCGGAGCCCGAAACCTGAGTGTTGACCGGCCGTTTTCTCAGGAATGGCGACGCGAAGTCTTAACCTAACCCGCTCCACTGTGACCGACATCACGGCATAAAGGCCTGGAGACCGTCCGTGCGGCAACACTTTCCGCTGTTCGTCCGGGCCGTCCCCGGGTACGTGGGCAGGCACGTATCGTTGGTCGGGTGCGAGTGCTCGTAACCGGCGGGGCCGGGTTCATCGGTGCGAATTTCGTCCAGCAGACCGTGGCGACACGGCCGGACGTCGGCGTGACCGTGCTGGACGCGCTCACCTACGCGGGCAATCGCGCCTCGCTCGACCCGGTCGCCGACCGCGTCGAATTCGTGCACGGCGATATCGCCGATCTCGACCTGGTCGACAATCTGGTCAGCGGGGTCGACGCGGTGGTGCATTTCGCGGCCGAATCGCACAACGACAACTCGCTGGCCGAACCGTGGCCGTTCGTGCAGACCAATATCGTCGGCACCTACTCGCTGCTGCAGGCCGTGCGCCGTCATGACGTGCGCTACCACCACGTCTCCACCGACGAGGTCTACGGCGATCTCACCCCCGAGGACCCGGCCTTCACCGAGTCCACCGCCTACAACCCGTCGAGCCCGTACTCGGCCACCAAGGCGGGCAGCGATCTGCTGGTGCGCGCGTGGACCCGCTCGTTCGGCGTGCGCGCGACGCTGTCGAACTGCTCCAACAACTACGGGCCGTACCAGCACGTGGAGAAGTTCATCCCGCGCCAGATCACCAACCTCATCGACGGCGTGCGCCCGCGCCTCTACGGCGCCGGGCACCAGGTGCGCGACTGGATCCACGTCGACGACCACAACCGCGCGGTCTGGGATGTCCTCGACCGCGGCCGGATCGGCCAGACCTACCTCATCGGCGCCCAGGGCGAACTCGACAACCTGCGCGTGGTCCAGATGATCCTCGAGGCGTTCGGCCGCGCGCCCGACGACTTCGATCACGTCACCGACCGCCCCGGCCACGACCAGCGCTACGCCATCGACGCGAGCCTGCTGCGCGAGGAACTGGGCTGGTCGCCGCGCTACGCCGACTTCCGCGCCGGCCTGGCCGACACCATCGCCTGGTACCGCGACAACGAGGCGTGGTGGCGGCCGAAGAAGGCCGCCACCGAACGCGCCTACGCGGCGGCGGGCGAGCGCACGCTCTGAGTCAGCCCCAGACGACGGTGTAGTACGTCGCGGCCGCGCCGATCAGGGCGAACACCGACGCGCCGACCACCGTGATCGCGGTGCCGCGCGTGGGCGTCGTGCCCTCGGCGTCGGTGAGCCGCAACGGCACCCAGCGCGCCACCACGGCCAGACCCATGATCGCCAGCGGCACGAAGTAGCGGCCCTGCACGCCGTCGATGATGTAGAAGTCCACCGGCGTGAACGACATGTACAGCGTCACGTAGATCATCGCGACGCTGGCCAGCACGGTCAGCGCGACGATGAGGGTGCGGCGGAAGGTGGCCGTTACCGTGCTCATCCGCTCGGCGATGCCGAAGCTCACCGCGAAGGCGATCAGGCAGGCCAGCATCGAGACCGCGGGCACGTCCACGTAGGCGAAGCCGAGTTCACCGAAGAACTGGTTGAACCAGCGGTGATCGCGCAGCGCGATGCTCTCGCCGAAGGTGTGCACGAACTGCACCGGATCGCTGAGCACGCCCTCGAGCTGGTCGCCCGGACGGACCTGACCCCACTGGTGCGGCGGGCGCATCAGGCTCATGCCGTCACCGGTCGGCGCCGCGATCTTGGTCCAGGCCAGGAACAACCCGGCACCGACCGCGGCGAAGACCCACGGCAGGAACCGGCGCTTGCCGGTGAAGCCGAGCCGCTCGGCGGGCACGACCACCACGAGCATGGCCAGCAGGACGTAGGTCGGCTTGCTCAGCGGCAGCGCGATCGTCGCGGCGAGCAGCGCGCCGGTCTCCACCGGGCGCAGCCGGTCACCCACGAACAGCGCCTTGAGCAGCAGTGCCGAGGTCATGATGGCCAGGGCGTTGGTGAGCGTGTCGGCGGTGACGGTACCGGCCTGGAACAGCGCGATCGGCAGCACCGCGACGGTGAACACCAGCCACTGGCTGCGCCGCTCGCGCAGCGCGTAGAGGCCGAAACCGACCACGGCGAGATAGGCGAGCAGCCCGGCCAGGCGGGTCAGCAGGTACATCCCGCCCACGCTCAGGCCCAGCGCCTCGCCGAGGCGGATGCCGACCGCGGCGGGCACGTACGGCACCGGCGAGTAGGCGGCGGTGTTGGTGAACCACATCTGCTTGGTGGCCTCGGAGATCGGGGCGTCACCGAGACGGTCGTAGGCGGCCGGGTCGGCCACCATGGCGTCGGGTTCTTCGGGGTTGTCGTTGTAATCGCGGAAGGCGTAGTCCATGAGCGCGTCGACGCTCACCGGGATCTCGCCGCCGTAGGCGACGCCGCGATCGTCGGCGATGCGCTGCGGGAAAACCCCGCCGTGCGCCACCTGGTAGGCGCGGCCGAACTGGGTCAGCTCGTCGTGGCCCCAGAACGGCGGGGTGAGCACGGCGAACAGCGCGCCGAACACGGTGGCCACGATCGTGAAGGCGACCGTGGCGGCGCCGAAGCGGCGCGTCAGCGCGCGGACCGGGGCCAGCGCGCGGTCCTTCTTCGACGTTGCGGGAGAGGGTTGCTTGTCGAGCTCGACGGTGGCGTCCGGCTCGGTGGAGGTGGTCACCGACGATCTCCGGCGGTGCTGGTCTCCTCGACACCCACGGCCGAATAGCGCAGGTAGATCAGGCGCGCGGCCTCGTGCCGGGAGCGGCGGATGCCGTCGAGGATCAGGCCCGCGGTCCAGGCCAGGCTGCCCAGCAGCAGCAGCGTGAACCCGAGGAACAGCGTCGGGAACCGCGCCACCTCGTGGGTGTTGTAGAACTCGATCACGATCGGCACGGTGAGGATCACCGAGAGCAGCCAGGCCAGCGTGCCGAACAGGCCGTAGAACGCGACGGGGCGTTCGTGCCGGGCCAGGCCCAGGATCAGCGCGAGGATCTTGGTGCCGTCGCGGTAGGTGCGCAGCTTGGACTCGCTGCCCGCCGGACGATCACGGAAACCCACCTGCACCGCGGTCTGCGGGACGCGCAGGTGCAGCGAGTGCACGGTCAGCTCGGTCTCGATCTCGAACTCGCGCGAGACCGCGGGGAAGCTCTTGACGAAGCGGCGCGAGAACACCCGGAAACCGCTGAGCATGTCCTCGACGTTCTCGCCGAACACCTTGCCCACCACGCCGTTGAGCACCTTGTTGCCGGTCTCGTGGCCGGAACGGTAGGCGCTGGAGTCGGTGTCGTCCTGCTTGCGCACGCCGAGCACGTGATCGTAGGGGCCCTCGAGCAGCGTCTCGATCATCAGCGGGGCCGCCGACGCCTCGTAGGTGTCGTCGCCGTCGATCATCAGGTAGATGTCGGCCTCGATGTCGGCGAAGGCGCGGCGCACGACATTGCCCTTGCCCTTGGTGTTCTCGAACCGCACGATCGCCCCGGCCTCGCGGGCGCGTTCGGCGGTGCGGTCGGTGCTCAGGTTGTCGTAGACGTAGACGACGATCCCCGGCACGGCGGCCTTGAGGTCGGTGACGACCTTGGCGACCGCAGCCTCCTCGTTGTGGCAGGGGACCACGGCGGCAATGCGAAGCTCGGTGGAGTCCACCCGGGTCAATCCTCGAATGTCGGCAGCAATCGGACAGCCGGGAGGTTACACAGCGCACAGCGCGTTCGCTCACCCGGTTCGGCGAGCTTAACGCGGGACCGGAAAGGCCATCAGTGTACGGTCGGCCCGTGTCCCAGCCCGATCTGCCCGAACCAGCTCCCGCATCGTTCACGGCGAAGGTGGTGACGGCACTGCGGCAGGGCGCCGCGTTCCTCGTCGTCGGCGCGGTCGGGTTCCTCGTCGACGCGGGCACCTACAACCTGCTGGTCTTCTGGGACGGCGGGTTGTCCTTCTCCGAGGGTGTGCTCTATCACTTCCCGCTACCGGCCAAGATCATCGCGATCGTGGTGGCCACCGTGGTCACCTACTTCGGCAACAAGTGGTGGACGTTCTCGCACAAGAAGACCGACAACCCCGGGCGCGAATACCTTCTGTACTTTTTGTTCAATGTCGTCGCGATCGGTCTGCAACTCGGCTGCCTCGGCTTTTCCCGCTATGTGCTCGATCTGTCGAGTCCGCTGTCGGACAATATCTCCGGCACCTTGATCGGCCAGATCGTCGCGGTGGTATTCCGCTATTGGGCCTACGACAAATTCGTCTTCACCGGCTCCGCGGCTACCGAGGAGCAACACGCGCGGGGTGCGGCAACCCCTCACTGACGGCGCGAGGGGGCCGGGCGATTGATATCCTCACCCCCGCCCGCCGCGTCACCCCTTTCTTTACGTGACTACCTGCGTCGGCGCAGTCGATACCGAGAATTTCGAGGACTTCATGGAACAGTCGGCTACGGGAGCCGTGACCGAATCGAACGATCGGCGCGAGGCCGCGCCCGCCTCGCTGCGGGGTGAACACACCGCGCCCGAACGGCTGGTGCTGGCGCGCGGCATCTTCACCGGGCCCTCGGCCCGGGTCAGCGACGAGCTCTACGCCGTCGTCAAGGGGGGCGCCGCGGTGCGTGAGCGCCTGGCGCTGCACCTGCCCAAGGGTGCCACCGCGCACACCAACACCTACTTCGGCCGCTTCGCCGCCAGCTACTGGCAGCGCTGGACCACTGTCACCGAGGTGCGCGTGGACGCGCAGCTCACCGTCGGCAACAAGGCCAATGTGCGCCTGGTCGCCTCCGACATCGCGGGCCACCGCCGCATCATCGCCTCGCTGGTGGCCACCTCGAGCGGCTATGTCAGCCTGAGCGCCCCGCTGGACCAGTACGTCGACGGCGGCGCGCTGTGGCTCGAGTTCGACGCCATCGGCGGCTCGCTCGACATCAGCGAGCTGGCCTGGACCGCGCAGGCGCCCGAGACGGTGCGCCCGGTCGCCATCGCCATCTGCACGTTCAACCGCGCCGAGGACTGCGCGCACACCGTCGCCGCGCTGGCCTCGGACCCGACCGTGCTGGCCGCCATCGACGCGGTCTACGTCGTCGACCAGGGCACCGACCTGGTGCAGGATCGTCCGCTGTTCCAGCAGGTGCGGCCCGACTTCGGTGACAAGCTGCGCTACCTGCGCCAGCCCAACCTCGGCGGCGCGGGCGGCTTCACCCGCGGCCTCTACGAGGTGTCGGCCGCCAACGATCACGCCGACGTGATCCTCATGGACGACGACATCCTCTGCGAGCCCGAGACCGTCCTGCGGTTGCAGGCCTTCGCCAACCTGACCGTCGAACCGACCCTGGTCGGCGCGCAGATGCTGTTCCTGCTCAACCCCGACTACCTCAATGTCGGCGCGGAGGAGGTGCACCTGCACGAGCTCAAGCACGGCCAGAAGGTGCCCAAGGCACTGCGCAACACCTCCATGCTCAAGAAGAACCAGGAGCGCCGCGTCGACGCCGGCTACAACGCCTGGTGGACCTGCCTGATCCCGGCCGAGGTCGTGCGCAAGATCGGCCTGCCGGTGCCGATCTTCTTCCAGTGGGACGACGTGGAGTACGGCATCCGGGCGCGCGAGCACGGCTTCGTCACCGTCACTCTGCCCAATGCCGCGGTCTGGCACGCCGACTTCTACTGGAAGGACTACGACGACTGGGCGCGCTACTTCTCCACCCGTAACTCGCTCATCGTCGGCGCCCTGCACACCGATCTCGACGGCAAGGCCATCACCAGGGAGTTCTTCCGCTACATCGCCGAGCACCTGGTGGGCATGCAGTACGGCCTGGTACACACCACGCTGCAGGGCATCGAGGACTTCATGAAGGGCCCGAAGGTGCTGCGTGACGGCGGCATCGACGCCCTCGCCGCCGCCCGCACCTCGCGCGGCGACTACCCGGAGACCATCAAGCACCCGGCCGCCACCCCGCCGGTGAACTCCGCCGACATCCAGGTGCGCCGGGCCAGCGGTGAGCCGAGCCGGGTCACCCTGGTACTCATCAAGCGCGCGATCACCCAGTGGACCGGCCGCACCCAGCCGGGCCTGATCGGTGTCACCCGTGAGGACGCGCACTGGTGGCATGTCGGCCTGTTCGACCACGTGGTCGTCACCGACGCCTCCCAGTCCGGTGTCCGCGTGCGCCGTCGCGACAAGGCCCGCGCCCGCGCCCTGCTCATCCGCACCTACCGCACGCTGCGCAAACTCCGCAAGGAACTGCCCGCGTTGCAGGCCGAGTACCGCGCGGCCGTCCCGGAACTCACCAGCCGGGAGAACTGGGCCCGCCTGTACGGGATCGACCCGAGCTGATCCGGTGACCTACACCGTCCGGCCCGCCTCCGCCACCGACGCGGAGGCGGCCACCGGACTGCTGGCCGAGCTGCACGCGCATTTCGACGTTCACCGCCCGGCCGATCTGTTGCGCCGCACGCGCAGGCTGTCCCGGTTCGACTACGGGAAAGGGGACCCGCCGCCGCTGCTGATCCTCGACGGTGACGCACCGATCGGCTTCGCGACCTACGACCTGTCCCTCCCGAGCAAGTGGTGGTCCGGCAGCCTGCGGATCTCGGAATTCCTGGTCACCGCCTCGGCCAGGGGAACCGGCGCGGGTGCCCTCCTGCTGGCCGAACTGCACACGATCGCGCGCACCGCCGGGGTCGTGGTGCGCGAACCCGACCAGGCCGGGCCGGAGGTGTTCACCACCGAGGAGCGCTACATCGGCTCGCACGTCATCCACTTCGCCCACGAGCGCAAGCGCGCCGAGCACTGGATCGCGCTGCGCGCCGCCGCGGCCGAGAACGGCTGGCCCGCACCACGACTCGACGACCGCTGGCACACCGAACTCCACGACGACCCCGAACCGGGCCACCTCTACGCCGAGGGCGAGGTGCCGTTCCTGCTGCTGCCCGACGGCCGGGTCGTCACCGCGCGATTCCGGACGATCTACGTCGAGGAGTACCTGGGCCACGGCCCGGAGAACCGCTGGACACTGGCCCTGGACGGCCGCGAGCTGCGCACCCACGGGCAGCTGCGGATCGATCACAGCTGGTCACGCGCGGAGAACCGGCCCGCGCTCGCCGTGCCCGTCGACGGCGGGGCCCTCATGGTGAGCTACGAGTACTACGACAGCAACCACTTCGGTTCCGACTCGGGCACCATCGACTACCTGATCGACCTCGACACGAACACCGTGACGCGACACGAGCACCTCACCTTCGAACCGGACTAGCCGGATCGACAGGCGAGGTGCTCGCGGATTCAGCGGCGCCCGCGTTCGCGATACAGCTTGCGGTTCTGCTTGGTGATATCGCGCCACACGCGTTCGCGTTCGGCGGCCAGGCGCTTGTCGGTGCGCGCGGCCATCCACTCGTTCTCCCTGGCCAGCTTGCGATAGCTGGTCAGCCTGCGTTCGGTGAGGGTGCCCTCGGCCAGGGCGGCGCGGACCGCGCACCCGGGTTCGGACTCGTGCGCGCAGTCGGCGAAACGGCAGTCCCGCGCGAGGGTTTCGATATCGCTGAAGGTCTTGCCGATCCCTTCGGCGGCGTCGTACAGGCCGATGCCGCGCAGGCCGGGAGTGTCGATGAGCGTGCCACCGCCGGGCAGCGGGCGCAGTTCCCGGTGCACGGTGGTGTGCCTGCCCTTGCCGTCCACCGCGCGAACGGCGTTGGTGGCGAACACTTCCGCGCCGAGCAGCGCGTTGGCGAGGGTGGACTTGCCCGCGCCGGACGGCCCGATCAGGGCGACCGTTCCGTCCAGCAGCGCACCGAGCACGTCGAGCCCGACCGCCGCGGCCGAACTCACCGCCAGCACGGTCGCCCCCGGCGCGACGGCGCGCACCTCGTCGAGCGGAACATGATCGGCCGCATCGGCTTTGGTGAGCACGACGACCGGCTGGGCATTGCTCTCCCAGGCCAGGGCGAGCATGCGTTCGATCCGCCCCAGGTCGACGTCACCGTCGGCGGCGGTACAGATCAGCACGGTGTCGACATTGGTGGCCAGCACCTGCGCCTCCGACCGGCCGGAGACCGAGGATCGCATGATCGCCGAACGTCGTGGAAGCAGCTGCCGCACAGTGCGTTCGGCGTCGAGGCCGACCCAGTCGCCGGTGCACAGGCCGGTGATGTCGCGGGAACAGGCGGCCCTGGCCGGGCCGGTGGGTGTCACCACATCGCATTCGCTGCGATCCATCCGCACGATGCGCGCGGGCACGAGATCACCGAGCAGGGGGAGATATTCGGAAGCTACGGCTTCGGTCCAGCCGTAAGGGACGAGCAGGTCGTGGTCGACCATGAGAGGAGATCCTTCGCCGGGGCCGAGCCCGACGACGGGCTCAGCGAGAAGAGTTGGAGGGGGAGTCCACAGCGGTGGCGTGCCTACGCACAGCGCACCCGGGCACGGCAATCCTCACCACGGACATCCACCTCCTCATCTCTCTCGCTGGTTCCCTCACTCTGCCGCACGGCCGGACCGCAGGCAAACTCTTTTTCGGCTACGGGACGAAGACCTCGGTGGTCTGGGGCAGGTTGGGCTTGTCGGTGCGGACGGTGACCTGGACCCGGCCGGGGCCGGTGTTCACCACCACGTCCTGGACCGGGTAGGTGCTGGTCTGGCCTGCGGGGATGAAGCGGGTCACCGAGCCGGTGGCGCCGTTGTCCAGGTTGCGCCAGTCGAGGACCATGTTCACATCGCAGGCCAGCAGGGTCGGTGCCCAGTTGCCGAGCGGGGAGAAGCCCTGCGAGATGATCAGCGCGATGCTGTGCGTGGCGCCGGGTGCCACGCTCGGGGACGTGAGCGGTCCGTCGAACGCGGTGCCCGAGACATTGAGCAGGCTGGCGCAGATGCCGTTGCCCACGCTCAGCACCGGTGCGGTGCGCAGATCGTTCATCACGCAGCTGCGCGGGCCCACATTGGACCACCCGAGCTGGCAGGGGTCCTCGGCGTGCGCGGTGCCCGGTGCCGCCAGGCACAGCGCGGCACCGGCGAGCACGGTGGCGGCAGCGGACGCAAAACCCTTAGTGGAAGTCACGTTTTGAATCGTAGGACGAACCCTCCCACATACCTAGCAGGAACGACCCCCGATTTCTGGGGGCTAGTCCGGTTTCCCGAAGTGCTCGTTGCGGCCCAGCGAGCGCAACCGGAACCATTCCTTGAGCCCGGCCGGGTCGCGGCGGGTCACCAGGAAGAACCAGGAGAACCGGATCCATTCCTGCGGCAACAGCTTGCGCATCCCGGGCTGCGACATCAGGTAGCCGCGATTGCGGTAGGTGAAATAGCGCTTGACCGGGTCGTCCGGGTACTGGGTGTGCATCCGCCCGCCCAGGATCGGCTTGAACTCCTCGGCGCCGTTGGGGTGCAGATAGGCCGTCTGCAGACAGGTACCGAACGGCAGCCCGGAACGCACCAGGCGGCGATGCACCTCCACCTCGTCACCGCGCACGAACAGGCGCAGATCGGGCACGCCGATCAGGTCCACGGCCTTGGCCGAGATCAGCGCGCCGTTGAACAGCGAGGCGATGCCGGGCAGGAAATCCTCGTCGCCGAGCTCCGAGCGCAGCCGCCGCCACACCACCCCGCGCCGCAGCGGGAAGGCCAGCCGGTCGGGTTCGTCGATATCGCAGACCACCGGCGAGACCTCCACCAGGTTGTGCCTGCGGGCGCAATCGATCAGGGTGGCCAGCACCTCGGGGCCGTCGGGGCGACCGTCGTCGTCGGCCAGCCACACCCAGTCCGCGCCGAGCGTGAGCGCGTGCAGCATGCCCAGCGCGAAGCCGCCCGCGCCGCCGAGATTGTGCCGCGAACCCAGGTAGGTGGCCTCGATCGGCTGCTGGGCGACCAGCTCGGCCACCTCGTCCTCATTGGCGTTGTCGACAACGATCAGATGGTCCACCGGGCGCGACTGCGAGGCCAGCACCTTCAGCGACTCGGCCAGCAGCTCACGGCGCTTGTGCGTGACGACCACCGCGACGATCCGCGCGCCGGCGCCGGTATCGGTGGTCAGGTCGGCCGGTTCCGCACCCGGCGGCAGCTCGGCGTCGTCGGGCAGTACCGCGGCGGGCTCGACGGGCGCCGCCGTGGCCTCCAGCCGGTCGGTCATGCTGAACCCGCCCGGAACACTCGGCTGGTCCGCACCCGCCTTCGGCTGTTGCCCGCTCATGCTGTTGCTCCGGGCATGCTCGGGCGGCCTCCGTGGTTACACTCCGCTACCGCCTCCGGCCGCTGACCGATCATGCCTTGTTCTGCTCCAGTTCGTTCTCGGTCTCCAGTTCACGCAGCACCTGTGCCACGTGATTACCCGCGTCGGGACCCTCGTACGCTCGCACAACTTCCTCGATCCCGCCGTGCAAGCGGATCTGCCCGTGGTCGACCCACATGGCGGTGTCGCAGAGCTGGGCGAGGAACTCGTTGGAGTGGCTGGCGAAGACCAGGATGCCCGAGCGCGCCACCAGCGACTGCAACCGCGTGCGCGCCTTCTTCATGAACTCCGCGTCGACCGCGCCGATACCCTCGTCGAGCAGCAGGATCTCGGGGTCGATGGAGGTCACCACGCCCATGGCCAGGCGCACGCGCATGCCGGTGGAGTAGGTGCGCAGCGGCATCGACAGGTACTCGCCGAGCTCGGTGAAATCGGCGATCTCGTCGATCTTGGCCAGCATCTGCTTGCGGGTCTGCCCGAGGAACAGGCCGCGGATGATGATGTTCTCGTAGCCGGAGATCTCCGGGTCCATGCCGACCCCGAGGTCGAAGACCGGGGCCACCCGGCCGCGGATGCGCGCGCTGCCGCGCGAGGGCTCGTAGATGCCCGACAGCAGCCGCAGCAGCGTCGACTTGCCCGCGCCGTTGTGGCCGACCAGGCCCACCCGGTCGCCTTCCTTCAGCGACATGGTGATGTCACGCAGCGCCTCGACCACGACCACGTCCGAGCCGTTGCGCCCGATCGCGCCACCGGCCTTGCCGAGGAACGCCTTCTTCAGCGACCGCGACTTGGCGTCGAAGATGGGGAACTCGACCCACGCCTGCTGGGTTTCGATACTCACACGGCTCATGGCCTGATTGCTCCTAAACCCAGTACGGGACGCGGGCACGGTACTGCTTCATCGCCACAATGGCGACGATCCAGCCGACCACGGTGATCGCGGCGACGATCGCCCAGTGATGCCACTGCGAGGGCTCGCCGAGCAGGGGAGCGCGCACGATCTCCAGGTAGTGATAGGTGGGGATGATCTCGAGCAGCTTGGCGCGATCGCCCGCACCGCCGACCGAGTTCTCCAGCGCCTTGGTCGACCACATCACCGGGGTCAGCACGAACAGCATCAGCGTCATCGAGCCCAGGATCGGGGCGATGTCGCGGTAGCGGGTGGAGAAGATGCCGAACACGATCGACACCCACATGGCGTTGAGGAACAGCAGCGCGATCGCGGGGACCACCAGCAGCACCGAGGCATCCAGATCCCGCCAGATCGAGAACGCCACCAGCAGCACCGCGTAGATCGCGGCATTGTGGGTGAAGAACAGGAACTGCCGCCAGACCAGGCGATACACGTGCACACTCAGCGCCGAGGGCAGCTGTTTGATCAGGCCCTCGTTGGCGATGAACACATCGGAGCCCTCGAGGATCGCCGCGTTGATGACGTTCCAGACGATCAGGCCGACGGTCACATACGGCAGGTACTCGCTGATCGGCTGGTCCAGCAGCGTGGAATACAGCAGACCCATGGCCAGCGCCTGCAGGCCGGTCGCGATGGTGATCCAGAACGGGCCCAGCACCGAGCGGCGGTAGCGCTGCTTGATGTCCTGCCAGCCCAGCGACAGCCACAGCTCGCGCTGACCGAAGCCCTCGCGCATGTCCTGGAAGGCTCGCTTGAAGGTCTGCGAGTCCGACACCATCGGCGTCGCCACGAGTAGGGGCGCGTCGGCGGTCGCCTCGGCCTCGGCGGCCGCGGCCACGTCGGCCTCGGTCACCGGGGAGTTGTCGTCAGAATGCACGGAGCTCTCTTCGGGACGAGCGGAAGCGGCGGCGGGCACGGTCCCCGACCTTACAGGGTTGGACCTGCGCTGGTGCCGGGTGTGCGGAGGCCGGCCAGGGCCTAGAGATACTGTCCCCCGCCCACGTGCCCGGTGGCCTTGGGGTCACCCGCGTGCATCCCCGGCGGCAATGCCCCCTGACGCATCTGCTCGAGCTGGGCCCGCGCGGCCATCTGCTGGGCGAACAGCGCGGTCTGGATGCCGTGGAACAGGCCCTCCAGCCAGCCCACCAGCTGGGCCTGGGCGATGCGCAGTTCGGCGTCCGACGGCACCGACTCGTCGGTGAAGGGCAGGGTCAGCCGTTCCAGTTCCTCGCGCAGCTCGGGGGCGAGGCCCTGCTCGAGCTCACGCACCGAGGACTTGTGGATCTCCTTGAGGCGCGAGCGGCTGGCGTCGTCGAGCGGAGCCGCGCGCACCTCTTCGAGCAGCTGCTTGATCATGGTGCCGATGCGCATCACCTTGGCGGGCTGCTCGACCATGTCGGCCAGCGATTCCTCGGGTGCCTCGCCGGTGGGCTTCTCCTCGTCGGCGACCACCTGCCCGGTGAAGGCGGCCGCACCGTCGGAGTCGGCGGGCACCGTGACCGGACGGCCGTCGGGGCCGATCACGACGATGGATTCGGGGACATCCTCCGAGTGCGTCATGTCCCCATCATTGCGTGTGTGTCGGGTTCGCGCTAAAACCCCCACGCGGTTACATCGCGACGCCCGCTGCCCTTAAAGTGGCCACCATGACTTATGACGTCGCGAGGGTTCGGGGCCTGATACCGTCCCTGGGCGACGGCTGGATCCATCTGGACCCGCAGGCGGGGATGCTGGTTCCCGATTCGGTATCTCGTGCCGTCTCAACGGGTTTCCGTACCTCCTCGTTTTCTCATATCGGCCGCCACGGCGCGGCGACCCGCAGCGGCGCGATCCTCGACGCCGCCCGCGAGGCGGTCGCCGACCTGGTCGGTGGAGATCCGGCCGGCGTCGTGCTCGGACCCGATCGGGCGGTACTGCTGGCCTGGCTGGCCGAATCGCTGAGTTCGCGCCTTGGCCTCGGCACCGGCATCGTGCTCTCCCGCCTGGACGACGAGGCCAATGTCGCGCCCTGGCTGCGCATCGCCAACCGCTACGGCGCGCACGTGCGCTGGGCCGAGGTGGAGATCGAGACCTGCGAGATGCCGTCGTGGCAGTTCGAGGAACTGATCGGCCCCACCGCCCGCCTGGTCGCGCTAACCGCCGCCTCCCCGATAGTGGGCTCGGCGCCCGCGGTGCGGGTGGCCGCCGACCGCGTGCACGACGTGGGCGGCCTGCTGGTCGCCGACGCGTTCGGCGCCGCGCCCTACGCGCTCATCGACATCGACGACCTCAACGCCGACGTGGTCGCGCTCAGCGCGCCGTCCTGGGGTGGTCCGCAGGTGGGCGCGCTGGTCTTCCGCGACCCGGCCTTCCTCGACCGCATCCCGTCGATGTCGCTCAACCCCTATGCCAAGGGCGCTGAACGCCTCGAGGTGGGCGGGCACCAGTACGCCCTGCTGGCCGGGCTCACCGAGTCGATCGACTTCCTCGCCGGCCTCGACGACCGTGCCACCGGCACCCGCCGCGAACGGCTCGAGGTCTCCATCACCTCGTTGCAGGACTATCACGACCAGCTCTTCGATCACCTCATGCAGGTGCTGGAGAAGGTCGAGAACCTGACCGTCATCGGGCGGGCGTCCACCCGCATCCCGACCGTCAGTTTCACGATGGCCGGGATGCAGGCGGAGAAGGTGGCCGCCAAGCTGGCCGACGCCAGGATCGGCACGGTCAGCGGGGTGCACGGCGGTAGCCGCCTGCTCGACGCGCTCGGCGTCAACGACGAGGGCGGTGCCGTCACCATCGGCCTGGCGCCCTACACCACCCGCTACGAGATCGACCAGCTCGGCCGCGCGCTGAGCGCCCTGGAATAGCTACTCGCGCACCCGCAGCACCACCTTGCCGAACGTGGTCGGCTCGTCGAGCAGTTCGTGCGCCCTGGCCGCCTCGGTGATCGGTAGTTCGGCGTGGATCACCGGCACCACCTCGCCCGCGGCGACCAACGGCCACAGCTCCGCGCGCACGGCGGCCACCACCTCGGCCTTGCTGCCCACGCCCACCCGCGGCCTGCCGCGCAGATTCGTCGCCTGCACCGTGCCCCACTTGCGCAGCAGCGCACCCAGATCGAGCTCACCGGTGACCCCGCCCTGCATGCCGATCACGATCAGCTGCCCGTGCGGCGCGAGCGCCTCGACATTGCGCTGGAGATAGGCCGCGCCCATATTGTCGAGGATCACGTCGGCGCCCGCGCCACCGCCGGGCGCGGGCTGGGCCGCCATCTCGGCGACGAAATCCTGGGTCCGGTAGTTGATCAGCAGCTCGGCGCCGAGTTCGGCGCACCGGGCCAGTTTCTCGTCCGAGCCCGCCGTCACCGCGACCCGGGCGCCCAGCTGCCGCGCCACCTGGATGGCGTGCGTCCCGATCCCACCGCCGCCCCCGTGGATCAGCACCAGCTGCCCGGCCCGCAGCCCCGCGGTCAGCACGAGGTTCGACCACACCGTCGCCGCCACCTCGGGCAGGCCCGCGGCCGCGACCAGATCGAGCCCGTCCGGGATCGGCAGCAACTGGGTCGCGGGCACCGCCACCCGCTCGGCGTACCCGCCGCCGCTGAGCAGCGCGCACACCCGATCACCCACCTGCCAGTCGCGCACCCCTTCCCCGAGCTGCACGACGGTCCCCGAACACTCCAGCCCCAGCACCGAACTGGCGTCGGCGGGCGGTTGATAGAACCCGCGCCGCTGCAACACATCCGCCCGGTTCACCCCCGCCGCGACCACCTCGACCAGCACCTCACCGGGCCCCGGCTCCGGATCGACGGTCACGGTCCACTCCATCACCTCGGGTCCACCGAACCCGTTCAACTCGATTGCGCGCATAGCTCGATCCTTCCCCCGCGACGCCCCCACCGCGAGCACCCGCGCCCCGCCGCCGACAAACCCGCTTGCGACGATCCGCTACGATTCCTGCTCAGGGAGACGTGGCAGAGCGGCCGAATGCACTCGCCTTGAAAGCGAGCGTGGCGTAAAAACCACCGGGGGTTCAAATCCCTCCGTCTCCGCCATCAGCCGGGTTCGTCCCACGCCTGGATCGAGGTCTGGTCGACGATGCGGCCGTCGCGCAGGTCGGCCATGGAGTGGACCAGGACGCGGGTGCCGTCGGGGTAGCGGCAGGATTCGACGAAGGCGATGTGGTCGCCGTCGGTCAGCAGGCTCTCCAGTTTGTGGGTCATCTCGCGGGCGCACACGTCGTCGAACAGCGCGCCGATCGCCGCGCGGCCGTGCAGGACCCGGGGGTGGCTGGGCTGGTCGTAGTGGTCGACCATCCGGATCTCGGCGTCGTCGCCGTAGAGCGTCAGCAGGGTGGTCGCGTCGCGGCCCTCTATGCCGCGGCGCAGCGCGTCGGCATCGAATCCCGGAGTTGATGCGGTGCTCATCTGAGGTCTCCTCGCTAGTCGTCAGCGAGCCGGACCACGCCGATTCGGCCCGTTGACCAGCACATTACGCCCGCTGCGCCGCCCAGGGAATGCCGTGCGGGCAGCCGCCCACCGAGACGGTGAGCGGCTGCGGCCGACAGTGCGGTCAGCGCTTGTCGCGGCGCCGATCGTCCTCGATTCCCTCGGTCTCCACCTGTTCCTTGCGGACGGTGCCGGTGACGGTCCGCTCCTCGTCGACCTCGTCGACCGCCAGACGCACCCGCTCGACCGGAACCGCCTCGGTGTCGACCTGCACCCGGTCGGCGTGCAGGACCACCTCGCGCTCCTCCTCGCTGATCTCGGGCCTGCGACCGCGGTCCTGGTCGGTGATCGGTTCGCGTTCCACGCGCACTTCCTCGTGGCTGACCGGCACCCGCACGTTCTGTTCCTCGGTCACGACGTACTTGCGCAACCGCGCGGTGCCGACCTCTTCGCTCTCGGTCGCGACCCGCAACTGCTCCTCGGAGCGGATCATCTCCGGATCACCGTGCGTCATCGGCTCGTCACCGCCGGGGCGGATCGGCTGACGCCCGTAGGTGTTCCACCCGGCCGCGCGCGGGTCGACGTGATAGTGCCGGAACAGTTCCTGCTCGGACTCGGGGCTGATCCGTCCGCCCTCGTCGCGGTGCGGCGCGGATTTCACCGTTTCCTTGTCGACGTGCAGACTCAGCGAGTCGTCGTCGGCGCGATGCTCGGCCCCGGCCAGCGGTACCAGCGAATCGCTGGAGAACAGGCCGGTGGAGACGGCCGCCCAGGTCGGGGAACCGGTGGCGTTGTCGATGAAGATCTGCTTGACCTTGCCGATCTTCTCGCCCCGCTCGTCGTACGCGGTGGCGCCGATCAGCGAATCCAGGGTCTGTCTGCTCATGATCGAACCTCCTACCTGCGCGGAGGCCGGTCACCTCGGGTGCGGTGACGGCTCCGCTGTGTTGTGGTGATCGGTTTCGTGCAGCGCCCGGAACACACCGGGTCAGCTACTCCGAGGCAAATACCCGAGGGGGTTCGCCACAAACACGCCGGGTCAGAGCCGTCTTCGCGGGTTCAGCCCTCGCGCTTGACGAAGTTCGGGCGTACGTCCATGTCCGGCTCGTCGTAGTAGCGGTGGAAGGTGGGGGTCAGCCCCGAGGAGATCGGCGGGTTGACCCAGCTCCAGTCGGTGGGGCAGCGGCGGCCCGCGGCCTCCTCGCGCTGGACGTGGTCGCAGAACTGCTTGGCCACCGTGTGGTGATCGACCATGTGCACCCCGGCGGCACGGAAACTGTGCAGTACGGCGTGATTGAGCTCGATCAGCGCCTTGTCGCGCCACAGGGTGCGCACCGAGGAGGTGTCCAGGCCCATCAGATCGGCGATCAGCGGGAGCATGTTGTAGCGGTCGGTGTCGCTGAGATTGCGCGCGCCGATCTCGGTGCCGACATACCAGCCGTTGAACGGGGCGAACGGATAGCTGATGCCGCCGATGTCGAGGTCCATGTTCGAGACCGCGGGCAGCGCATGCCATTTCAGGCCCAGCGAGGCGAACCAGGGATAGTCGGGATGGATCAGGTCGACCTCGCGGACCAGTTCGCGCGGCACCTCGAAATACCGCACGTCCTCGTCGGGCGCGCTGATCAGCACCGGCAGCACATCGAACGGGGTGCCCTCGCCGCACCAGCCCAGTGCCCGCGCCTGCTCGGTGGCGGCGATATTGGCCGGGTCGCCGGTGACCGTCCCGTCCCCGTTGCGGTACCCGGCGTACCGGATCAATTGACTGCTGACGATGCGGAATTCGCCCTGTCCGGGCACCCGCTGCGGACCCACCGTGACCATCGACTGGATCGCGCCGCCATTGGTGGCCAGGCGCAGATGCTCCCAGCACACGTCGGCGAGTTCGGCGGCCGAGGTCACCTGGCGGGCGTCGAGGAGTTTGAGCGTGCGCCAATGTTTGCGGCCCACGCATCGCGCGTGATTGCGCCAGGCCAATTTCGCGCCGATCAGTATCTCCTCGGCGGTCTGGCGGTACGTGCCGGTGTCGCGCAATTCCGCCAGCGCGTCGAGGCGCCGCCGTTCGGGCAGGTGGCCGAGTTCGGGGTAGCGGAAGAACTCGTCGCAGTCGCGTAGCCTGCGCTCCAGGTCGGCGTCCGGTTCGGTGAAAGCTGGTGGCGCGGTGATGGTTTCGCAGACGAGCGGGCGCGATCGTTGGTTCACGGGACATCTCCGGTCGGGCAGCGGGGTGCGGGGCCGTGCGGGCGGACCCGGGCTGCGTCGACGAAGCTGCCGGCACCACTGGACCCGGCCGGTGCGCGTTCCGGTGACAGCTGCGTCGCCGGTGCCCGAATTCGCTGTGCGCCAGCCTATTGCCGGTGTGCTGGCAGTGTGCTCGAATTCGCCGTAATCACACCGTGACTGGCTGTCAAGGGCCGATGACCGTGCGCCGGACTAACGGAATCGCGCGGCATTCTCCGGTGCCGTGGCGAAAGCGAGGAACAGTTCGTTCTCGCGCGGATCACCGATCGTCACCCGCACGCCGTCCCCGGCGAACGGCCGCACCAGCACCCCGGCCGCGGCGCTCGCCTCGGCGAAATCGAGGCTGCGCGCGCCCAGCGGCAGCCAGACGAAGTTGGCCTCGCTCGGCGGCACCTCGTAGCCCGCGGCCAGCAGCGCCGCGCGCACCTCGTGGCGCTGCGCCACCAGCACGTCGGTCCGGTCGAGCAGCTCGCCGCGCGCCTCCAGCGAGGCGATGGCCGCGGCCTGGGCGAGCTTGTTCACGCTGAACGGGATGTGCACCTTCAGCAGGGCGGTGATCACCTCGGGATCGCCCACCGCGTAACCCACCCGCAGGCCCGCCAGGCCGTAGGCCTTCGAGAAGGTCCGCAGCACCACCACGTTGGGGCGGGTGCGGGCGATCTCGACGCCGTCGGGGTGGGTCTCGGGGGTCAGCCGCAGGTATTCGTAGTAGGCCTCGTCGAGCACCACCAGCACGTGCGCGGGCACCCGGTCGAGGAACCGTTCCAGCTCGGCGCGGCCGTGCGCGGTGCCGGTCGGGTTGTTGGGATTGCAGACGAAGATCAGCTTGGTGCGCTCGGTGACCGCCTCGGCCATCGCGTCCAGATCGTGCAGGTGGCCCTCGGCCAGCGGCACCGGCACCGCGGTGGCATTGCCCACCTGGGTGACGATCGGGTACGCCTCGAACGAGCGCCAGGCGAAGACCACCTCGTCGGTCGGCGCGTCACAGGTGATCTGCACCAGCTCCTGGCACAGCGCCACACTGCCGCAGCCCACGGCCACATTCGCCACCGTCACACCGAGGAACTCGGCCAGCGCGCCCCGCAGCTCGGTGACCTGGTTGTCCGGGTAGCGATTGGCCTGCTCGGCGGCCTCCGCGATGGCCTTGGCAGCGCTGGGCAGCGGCCCGAAGGTCGTCTCGTTGGACGCGAGTTTCACCGCGTCGGGGTGGTTGCGGCCGGGAACGTAGGCCGGGATGGTGGCGAGATCGGGCCGGATATGCGCTGACACACCTCCACCCTACGATGAGCGCCCCGATCGACGCGCGGCGCGGCCGCGCAGACCTACCCAACCGCGGTTTCGCCGCCTACGCTGGGTTTATGCCGGGCACTTATGACGACGTCGCCCCTCTACGGCCGGAGCAGGCCGCCGGCGAGGAGGGCGGTGTGGACACGGTGGAATCCGCGACGCGCACCGCGGTGCCGATCACCGTGGTCGAGCCCGAGCGCACGGCCCGCGGCGGCATCGTCGTCCTGCACGAATCGCGTGAGTTCCCGCCGCAGCTGCTCGAGCTGATGCGTTCGCTGGCCTTCGAGGGCTGGATCGTCGTCGCCCCGCACCTGCTCGACCGCCTCCCCGACGACGACATCCACGACGTCTTCGGCGAGGAACTCTTCGGCGACTTCGACGCCGGTTTCGACTGGCTCACCCGCCGCGGCGTCTTCCCCGACACCATCGGCGTGCTCGGCTTCGACACCGCGGGCACCGCCGCCTTCCTCGTCGCCACCACCCGGCCCATCGGCGCCGCGGTGAGCGTGGCCGCCTCCGGCATCACCGAGCCGCTTCCCGGCCAGGACGCCGCCCTCGTCGCGCTCGCCCCCGGCCTGCAAGCTCCCTGGCTCGGCCTGTTCGGCGACGACGACCCCACCACCCCGCCCGAAGCCGTCGACCAGCTCCGCGAGTCCGCCGCCCGCGCCCCTGTGGCCAGTCTCACCATCACCTATCCCGGCCTGAGCCACCGCGCCGATCGCCCCGACCCCGACCCCGACGACGACACCGCCACCGAGATCCGCATCGCCTCCCAGACCCGCATCTACGACTGGTTCGACAGCAATTTACGCTGATTGACCAGGCGTTTTGGACTACTTCACCGCCTCGTGTAATCTTCATTCCCGGCGGTTCGAGAAGAACCGGTGCCCTCGAAAGAGAAGGCTCCAGGAGGCGTGCCAGAGCGGCCGAATGGGACTCACTGCTAATGAGTTGTCCCTTCACGGGGACCGGAGGTTCAAATCCTCTCGCCTCCGCCACACCCGGTCCGCCGGGTAACAACTGAAGATGCACCACCATGCGCCCGTAGCTCAACGGATAGAGCACTTGACTACGGATCAAGAGGTTAGGGGTTCGAATCCCTTCGGGCGCACAACAATCCGCCTCCTACCAGCGTCAGCCGGTAGGAGGCGGATTTCGTTTGTGGCGGGATAGATTGTCGGGCGTGAGTGGCCATCCTGTTCTCTGTCCGGCGCTGCCTCCGGCTGCGTATCTCGCGGGGGACTCCGTCGTTCAGGTCGATGATCCGGGGGTGCTCGCGTTGGCGGATGATCTTCGGCGGGGTGTGGCGGATGATGTCGAGTTCGCTCGGGTGGCGTTCGAGTGGGTGCGGGATGAAGTCGGGCACTCGTTTGACGTTCGGGATTCTCGGGTGACCTTGGCCGCGGGTGAGGTGCTGCGGGAGCGGGTGGGGCTCTGTTATGCGAAGTCGCATCTGCTCGCCGCGGTGTTGCGTTCGGCGGGGATACCGACCGGGCTCTGCTACCAACGGCTCGCGCATGGTGATGGTTTCGTATTGCACGGGTTGGTTGCCGTCCATCTGGGTGGGGGATGGCATCGGCAGGATCCGCGGGGGAACAAGGAGGGGGTTGTGGCTGAGTTCTCCCTGGGCAGTGAGCGGTTGGCGTGGCCGGTCGATCCCGGGTCGGGGGAGGTCGACTATCCGCGGCTGTTCGTCTTCCCGGCTGTTTCGGTCGTCACCGTCCTCCGGGGCGCAACCGATGTGCTGTCCATCTACGACACCGGGTTGCCTTCGGCTCTGGACGGTTGAGGTCGGGCCCGCGCCTACTTCCAGGCGGGGAGTGGGGGGAGGGGGCCGGTGAGGTCTTGGCCGGGGGAGCGGCCGATGAGCCAGGCCAAGAGGGCGTGGGAGGGGCCGACGATGGTGTGGTGGGGGCGGCCGGGGCCGAGGGTGGCGATGAAGTCGGTGTCGGTGGCCTGGATGTCGAAGGTGGGGGTGGCCGCGGGTTCGAGCTTGGTCGCGAGATCGATGACGGATTCGGGGAGCAGGCGGGACACGAAGGCGGCGGGCCAGTCGGCGGGGGTGTAGCCGGTGCCGAGGTCCACGTGGTGGATCTCGGTCTCGCGCAAGCGCATCCAGGGGATCTGGTCGGCGGTGAGCGTGCCGCCCTGGCGGTTGCGGACCTCGGCGGTCCAGTCCGGGTCGGGCATGGTGGTGGCGACGGCTTGCCAGCGGTGCGCGGAGGCGGTGAAGTCGGCGTACTGCACGTCGAGCGGGCGGGGTGCGCCTGCGTCGATATCGGCGTCGCGCAGCGCCCCGCTCGCGTACTGCGGGATCTCGATACCGGTGCGCGCCCACAGCAGCAGATTCAGCAGGCTGTCGGCATTGCGCGACATGTGTGCCAGCAGGTGGCCACGGGTCCAGCCCGGTAACCGCGACGGTTCGGTCAGCGCCGTCTCGGTGAGGGTGCCGATCGTGGTGTCGAAGCGCGCGGTGGACGCGGCGACCTGATCGAGCAGGTCGGTGGGAGTTGCCGTTTCGCTGGTCACGGGGTCGAGCGTAGTCGCCGGCGTCGAGCGGACGCCGCCGATCCGGGCCGCCTGTGGATAACTCCGAACCTGTGGATAACTGGGGATATTTCGGGCTTCGCGCCGATCCGCCGGAGCGGGCGCGTGTGACGATTCAGTCAGCGACGATCGCGTCCGCCTCGATCTCGATCAGGAGCTCGGGGGCGATCAGCGCGGAGACCTCGTACATGGCGGCGGCGGGCCGGATCGCACCGAACACCGCGGCGTGGGCGGCCGCGACCTCGGGCCAGCGGGCGATATCGGTGACGAACAGGCGGGTGCGCACCACATCCCGCAGGCTCGCGCCCGCCTGCTCGAGCGCGGCGGCGATACGGATCAGGACCTCTTCGGTCTGCGCTCCGATGTCGTCACCGCCGACCGCCCCGCCACCGGGGATCGCGGCCGTGGTGCCGCTGACGACGACATGAGCGCCCACGCGCACCGCCCTGGAGTACCCGACGACATCTTCGAAATCGGAGGCAGAAGAGATGTTCACCCGACTTGTGGTCATGACAGCCAGAATGATCCACCGACTGCTGGATGACAATTCACGCGCTGGTCGCCTACCGGACGATTCACCACGGTACGCAGGGCAGGTGAACGCACGACCAGGTCTACGCCTCTTCCCCCTCACCGCCGCGCTCTGCGCCGCGGCCGCCCTCGCGGCAGGCTGCTCGACGCCGAGTTCCGCGGGTTTCACCGCGAGCAAGGACCAGCCGCTGGTGCTCTCGCTCGACGACCTGGTCGCCGCGGCGGGCACCAGCGCGGTGCTCGGGGTGCGCGTCGACCCCGAGCACG
>NZ_JBSGDP010000079.1:0-26273 GCF_053602435.1 Nocardia sp. NPDC004415 | reverse complement strand
GGTCGCCGACCGCCATCAGGAAGCGGACCGAACCCAGGCCGACCTTGTACAGCTCGGTCGGCTGCTCCTGGGCGCCCATCAGGTGGCCGGTCAGGGTGGCGGCCATGGTCTGCACGTCCTCGAGCGCGGTGGCGAGCAGCTTGCGCTCACCCTTGATGCGCTCGTTGGCGCCCTCGGCGTCGATGAACTTCTGGATCTGGCCTGCCACGTGGGCCAGGGCCACACCGCGGTCGCGGGCGATCTTGCGGAAGAAGAAGTCCTGCGCCTGGATGGCGGTGGTGCCCTCGTAGAGGGAGTCGATCTTGGCGTCGCGGATGTACTGCTCGATCGGGTAGTCCTGCAGGAAGCCGGAGCCACCGAAGGTCTGCAGCGAATCGGTCAGGTACTGGTAGGCGCGCTCGGAACCGACACCCTTGACGATCGGCAGCAGCAGATCGTTCACGCGGAACGCGACGTCCTTGTCCGCACCGGAGACGGCCTCGGCGATCTCCGGGTTCTGGTGCGCGGCGGTGTAGAGGTAGATCGCGCGCAGGCCCTCGGCGTACGCCTTCTGGGTGGCCAGCGAACGACGCACGTCGGGGTGGTGGGTGATGGTGACGCGCGGCGCGGTCTTGTCGGTCATCTGGGTCAGGTCGGCACCCTGGACGCGGGTCTTGGCGTACTCCAGCGCGTTCAGGTAACCGGTCGACAGGGTCGCGATGGCCTTGGTGCCCACCATCATGCGAGCGTTCTCGATGACGTCGAACATCTGCGCGATGCCGTTGTGCACCTCGCCGACCAGCCAGCCCTTGGCGGGCACGCCGTGGCCGCCGAAGGTGACCTCACAGGTGGCCGAGGCCTTGATGCCCATCTTGTGCTCGACGTTGGTGACGAACACACCGTTGCGGTCGCCGAAGGTCTCGGTCTCGAAGTCGAAGTGGGTCTTCGGGACGTAGAACAGCGACAGGCCCTTGGTACCCGGACCGGCGCCCTCGGGGCGGGCCAGCACCAGGTGCATGATGTTCTCGAACAGGTCGTCGGAGTCACCCGAGGTGATGAAGCGCTTGACGCCCTCGATGTGCCAGGTGCCGTCTTCCTGCTTGATCGCCTTGGTGCGGCCCGCGCCGACGTCGGAGCCCGCGTCGGGCTCGGTCAGCACCATGGTGGCACCCCAGTTGCGCTGGGCGATCTTGGCGGCCCAGCCCTTCTGCTCCTCGGTGCCGTTGTTGAAGAACACCTGGGCGAAGCCGGCGCCCGCGGCGTACATCTGGATGGGCGGGTTGGCGCCGAGCACCATCTCCGACAGGGCCCAGGTGATGGCGGACGGGGCGTTGAGGCCACCGAGCTCCTCGACGACGCCGACCTTGGCCCACTCGCCGTCCTCGAGCGCCTTGTAGGACTTCTTGAAGGACTCGGGCAGGGTGACCGTGTGGGTGTTCGGGTCGAAGGTGGGCGGGTTGCGGTCCGCGTCGGCGAACGACTCGGCCAGCGGGCCCTCGGCCAGGCGGCGGACCTCGGAGAGCATCTCCTTCACGGTGTCGGTGTCGAGATCACCGAAGGTGCCCGCGTCCAGGAGCTTGTCGATGCCGAGAACCTCGAAGAGGTTGAACTCGAGGTCGCGAACGTTTGCCTTGTAGTGGCCCATGTGAGTACTCACTCTCCGTTGAGTTCTGGTGCGGTCGGTTGTGCGCCGTTCCCGCCCGTGGTGACGTCCACCGGGTAGCCTTCCGGTTTTCCGCATGCTACTCGCGGGTAACTTATGCACCATATTACCGCCGGGTAATGCCCACGGCAAAGGGGTGGGCGGCAATGTGACCGGAGAAACACGCCTGGCTGTGGCGGGATTGCTCGCAGTGTGCGTGCGGCTACGGTGAGGTGTGCGCATCGAGACCTCAGTGGGCCAGGCCGAGATCGAGCTCGACGAACCGGGCGTCCCGGCCTTCCTGCTGCTGCTCACCCACGGGGCCGGTGGCGGCGTCGACGCGAAAGACATTCTGGCGGTAAGGGATTCGGCACTCGAAGCCGGTGGGGTGGTGGCGCGGGTGGTGCAGCCCTATCGCGCGGCGGGCCGCCGAGCGCCGGGGAACGCCGACAAGCAGGACGAGGCGTGGCTCGAGCTCGTGGCGGCCTTGCGGGCGCGCTACCCGGGTTTGCCGCTGGTTCAGGGGGGTCGCAGCAACGGGGCCCGGGTGGCGTGCCGGACCGCGGTGGCGGCCGGGGCGCGCGGGGTGATCGCGCTGTCGTTCCCGCTGCATCCGCCGGGGAAACCGGAGAAGAGCCGCCGCGACGAGCTGCTCGCGCCCGGGGAGATCGAGGTCGTGGTCGTCAACGGGGGCAGTGATCCGTTCGGCATCCCCGAACCCGCCGATGTCGCCGACCTGGTGGTCATCCCCAAGCAGCCCCACTCGTTCCGCACCGGCTTCGAGACCATCGCCGCCGCCGTCACCCCGTGGTTCGCCCGCTGGGCACACCTGGACGACTGATCACCACGCGCTGATGGCGGCCGCGAATTCACTCCTGACCGGGGAGCGGACGCTCGGCGACGACCAGCGCGTCGATGGCGTCGGGGCCCTCGGTGGGGCGCAGGACCGTGTCGGCGATGCGGATGGTGACGTCGTCGCGGTCGAGTTCGGCGCGGATGTCCTCGGGGGTGAACAGGATGGCCGGGTCCTGGGGGCCGCCGTATCCGTCGGTGAGATTGCGGGTGTCGTGGCCGAGGACCAGCAGCATGCCGCCGGGGGACAGCATGCCTGCGAGTTCGCGTAGCAGGGCGCCGCGCTGGTCGGCGGGCAGGTGGACGAAGACCATCAGGACCAGCTCGAACGGGCCGGTGATGCCCGCGGCGGCGAGTTCGGTGATGTCGGCGGTCTGCCAGTGCACGCGGTTGCGGACCGAGCGCGAGAGCCGGGCGGCCACGGTGCGACCCTTGTCGATGCCGACCTGGGAGAAGTCGACCGCGGTGACCTGCCAGCCGTGCGTGGCCAGCCACAGCGCGTGCCTGCCCTCGCCGCAGGCCAGGTCGAGGGCGCGGGGCAGTTCCGGCGCGGTGCCGTCGGGTTCGTCGGGAAGCAGGGGGACGCGCCGGTCGAGGCCGTAGACGTGCTCGACGACCACGCTGTTCGGCGGTGCGCCCCACACCAATTCACTGCGCGAATAACGCGCGTCCCACTCCGCTGGTCCACCTCCCCGCGACTTCTGGCCGGACTCGGGCCCGTCACCGGCAGGCGATGCGGCCGGCGGTTGCTCTGTTGTCATGTCAGCCCGTCCCCGGTGAGTTACCCATGTGCTTGCGACACCATGGTGCCAGGTGCCGGGGATTCTCAGAGCTGGGTGCGCATCAAGACGACGTTGTACTGGGAGTGGATGGTCGTCATGAAGTAGAGGTCGCGGCCGGTTTGGTACGGGAAGATCGACGGGGCGTAGGCGGTGGGGAGTTCGCGGGCGTCGATGAGGACCTCCGGCGCGCTCCACGGGCCCTGCGGGGAGGACGCGCGGCGCATGACCACGGAGTTGAACGGATCGGTGGTCAGCGAGACGAACTGGCCGAGGTACTCGTTGTACATCACCGACAGCTCGCCGACGCCGCCCATGATCGGGGCCGCGGCGTTCACGTCGTTGAGCTTCCAGCCGCCGCCGTCCCAGTACTCGTAGGCGGCGAGGTTCTCGATCTCGGCCTCGGGCACGCGGGCGAGGAAGGCGTCGTTGTTGCGGCCCGAGCGGGTGCCGTACTCGTAGACGAAACCGCCGTCCTTGAGGAAGGCGTTCATCTGGAAGTTGGCGTTGCCGCCCTCGTCGGGGCGGCGGGTGTGGCCGAGATCGGCCCAGGTCTCGCCGTTGTCGGCGGAGGCGGCCAGGCCGGAGAAGCTGGTGGTCCACTCGCCGGGGGCGTCCCAGGTCTTCACCGACATCATCGACAGGTACTGCACGCCGTTGGCCGAGATGCCCGCGGTGGGGATGCGGCTGATCTCCAGGAACGGGATCTTCGGGCTGGGGATCAGGTCGCGCGCCTGGCCGACGACATCGCGCACCACGCTGTCGAAGTACACGCCGTTGGCCGGGTTCTGGCTGCGGCTGCGCACCAGGATGTTGGAGCGCCACGCCCAGGTGCTGCCCGCGAGCAGGTTGGGGAACCCGATGCCCGCGGTGTCGCCGAAAGCGGTGAGCATCTCGCCGCGGCCGTTGTCCCACATGATGCCCAGGTCGGTGCCGAGCACGTTGTAGTTCTGGGTGTTGTTGGGGCTGGCCATGCCGGTCACCTGGAACACGGCCTGGGTGCGTCCGTGCAGGACGGGCAGGCCGTGGGTGCCGTTGAGCACCGGGATCGGGTTGATCGCGTTGGGGTTCGCCACGGCGGGAGTCGCCCCGCTCACCAGCAGGACTGTCGCGCCCGCGAGCGCCGACAGCAGGATGGAACCGGTCTTGATCACGATCGTCGACAGCCTCCGGGTCGCGCCGAAATCCCGGCACGCCGCGAGCATGCCTGTGCCGCGTACCACTTTTCGACTGGTTGGCGAATCGCAGCGATGCTAACAGGCGATCAGCGGAATGTGGGGTACATCGACTTTGTAAGTCGAGCTCGAGAAATCGGCGGTAGCTTGTCAGTCGCTGCGCGGAAGTGCCTTACGCAGCAACAATGGCAGCTGTGCCGCGCGTTCGGCGGCGAAGGCGGCGCGGGAATTCCGTTGCCAGGAGCGGTCGAAGAGGCGTTTGGCGGCGGCCACGGCGCGCTGATCGCGGGCGGCGATCCGGTCGGCGAGCGCCTCGGCGGCGGCGAGCGGGTCGTCGGCGAGCTCGGTGACCAGGCCGACGCGGTGGGCGTAGGCGGCGTCGACGGGGTCGGCGGTCATGGTCAGCAGCATGGCCTGGTCGATGCCGATGAGCTGCGACAATGTGGCCGTGCCCGACATGTCCGGAATCAGGCCGTGTACGCCCTCCATCACAGTAAACTCGGCGTCGGGGGTCGCGATGCGGAAGTCGGCGGCCAGGGCGAGTTGCAGGCCGCCGCCGTAGCAGCGGCCGTGCACCGCGGCGATCACCGGAACATCCAGTCGGCGCCAGGCCCAGCAGGCTTCCTGGAAGGTATTGGTGCCGCGTAACGGGCGGGGCAGGAATTCGGTGACGATTGCCAATGGATTGCGGGTGGCCGCGGCGATGTCGAGTCCGCTGCAGAAACTCGGGCCGTTTCCGGTGACGACGACCGCCCGGATTTCTTTGTGCCGGGCGACTTCTCGCGCCGCCGCCACGAGGTCGCGCAGCATTTCCAGCGTGAGCCCGTTGTGTTTGCTGGGCCGGTTCAAGGCGATATATGCGCGCTCGCTGTCGAAGCGCACGTCGATGTGGTCTCCCATGGCGCTATCTTACTAGCGAGTCAGTTGTGCGGTCTGGCACTCGGGGCGACGGTGCGGCATGATCCACCTGCACCGCGCATTGGCCGATGCGCGTGGATCGAGAGGACCCGAGAGTGCGGATCTGTATTGTCGCCGCGGCATTGCTCGCGATGCCGCTGCTGGCAGCGTGCGGAAGCGACGATGCTCCGGCGGTGACCCAGGCGGAGCTGTCGAAGTCGTTGCAGGACAAGGGGTTGAAGAATCCGGCGCTGGCCGACTGCGCGGCGGAGGTCTTCCTCGAGTCCGGGATGTCGCAGGACGGGCTGCGGGTGATGGTCTCCGACGAGCAGGCCGGTGACCCGGCCGAGCTGCTCAGCGAAGACGACACCGCCAAGGTCAGCGCGGCCCAGTCCAAGATCGCCGCGGACTGCGTGCAGTTGGGCGGCTGAATCCGCGCGCGTATCGATCGCGCCGATTCAAACCCTCGTCGGGCCATGGCGCCGGTGTTGCACTGGTAACGCCCACGACGAGGAGGAGCCGCCATGACCACGGAGAGAATCGCCGACCAGCTCTCGTTCGCCTACTGGGTCCCCAATGTCAGTGGTGGCCTGGTGACCAGCGATATCGAGCAGCGCACCAGCTGGGACTTCGAGTACAACAAGAAACTGGCGCAGACCGCGGAGCGCAACGGCTTCGACTACGCGCTGTCCCAGGTGCGCTACACCGCCTCCTACGGGGCGGAGTTCCAGCACGAGTCGACCTCGTTCAGCCTGGCGCTGCTCGGGGCGACCGAGCGGCTCAAGGTGATCGCCGCCGTGCACCCGGGCCTGTGGCATCCGGCGGTGCTGGCCAAGTTCGGCGCCACCGCCGACCACCTCTCCGGTGGCCGGTTCGCCATCAATGTGGTCTCCGGCTGGTTCGCCGGGGAGTTCCAGGCCCTCGGTGAGCCGTGGCTCGAACACGACGAGCGCTACCGGCGCAGCGCCGAGTTCCTCGAGGTGATCCGCAAGATCTGGACCGAGGACGCGGTGAACTACGGCGGCGACTTCTACCGCATCCGCGACTTCACGCTCAAGCCCAAGCCGCTGAACACCGCCGAACGGCCGAATCCCGAACTGTTCCAAGGGGGTAACTCCTCGGCCGCGCGTCGCAACGGTGGCCGCTACGCCGACTGGTACTTCTCCAACGGCAAGGACTTCGACGGCGTCACCGAGCAACTCGACGACCTGCGCGAGGTGGCCAGGGCCAACGACCGCGAGGTGAAGTTCGGGCTCAACGGCTTCATCATCGCCCGCGACACCGAGAAGGAAGCCCGCGACACCCTGCGCGAGATCGTCGACAAGGCGAACAAGCCCGCGGTGGAAGGGTTCCGGAGTGCCGTGCAGCAGGCGGGCGCGTCGACGGCCGACCGCAAGGGGATGTGGGCCGACTCGACCTTCGAGGATCTGGTCCAGTACAACGACGGTTTCCGCACCGGCCTGATCGGCACACCCGAGCAGATCGCCGAACGCATCGTGGCCTACCGGGCGCTCGGCGTCGACCTGATCCTGGCCGGTTTCCTGCACTTCCAGGAGGAGATCGAGTACTTCGGGGCCAAGGTGCTGCCGCTCGTGCGTGAGCTGGAGGCCGCGGCGACCCCGGTCGCCGCGGGCCGCTGATGACGGTGGTGACCGCCGAGCGGATCACCACGGCCGCACAGGCATTGGCCATCGCCACCGAACTGGCCGAGGAGTTCCGCCAGGGCGCGGCCGAGCGTGATCACGCGCGCAGGCTGCCGCACCAGGAGCTGGACCGGCTCTCGGCGAGCGGGCTGCTGGCGATCACGGTGCCCGCCGCGTTCGGTGGGGCCGAGCTGGCGCCCAGCGTGGTGGCCGAGGTGGTGCGGATTCTCGCGGGGGCCGATCCGAATATCGCCCAGATCCCGCACAGCCACTTCGTGTATCTGAATCTGTTGCGGCTGGCGGGATCTCCCGCGCTGCGGCACGAGATCTTCACGCGGGTACTGGCCGGTGCGCGGATCGCCAACGCGCAGTCCGAGCGAGGTGGCGCGACGGTCGCCGAGATCGGGACCGTGCTGCGGCCGGTCGAGGGGCGGTTCGTCATCGACGGGACGAAGTTCTATTGCACCGGTTCGCTGTTCGCCGATCTGCTGGCCGTGCTGACCAGACTCGATGATCCGCAGGGTGTTTCGGGTTTGGCGCCGGGGGAGTACGTGGCCTTCGTGGCCGCCGCGCAGCCCGGTGTGCGCATCGTCGACGACTGGGATGCGTTGGGGCAGCGCACGACCGGGAGCGGGACCGTCGCGTTCGAGTCGGTCGGTGTCGACCCCGCGTTCCTGGTCGCGCGCGCGGCCGCGGTGGCTGTGCCGACCGGATACGGCGCCTTCGCGCAGTTGCTGCACGCGGCCATCGATGCGGGCATCGCGCGTGGTGCGCTCGAGGCGGCGGCGGAATTCGTTCGGACGCAGGCGCGTCCGTGGTTCGAGGCCGAGGTGACGCGAGCTGTCGACGACCCGCTGGTCGTGCAACGCTTCGGGGAACTGGGCGTGGCGGTGGCGGCCGCGGAGGCGACGCTGACGGTCGCGGGCGCTGCCGTGGATGAGGCCGTGCGTGTCGAGGCAGCCGTCGGTCAGGCTTCGATCGTGGTCGCCACCGCCAAGGTTCTCGCCGATCGCGCCGCCAACGAGGTGTCCGCGGCCGTCTTCGAGGTGGGTGGGACGCGCAGTGCCGCGGCCACACACCGCCTCGACCACTTCTGGCGCAACGCGCGCACCCACACCCTGCACGATCCGGTGCGCTGGAAGTACCAGCACATCGGACGGGCCGTGCTGCACGATCGGCCGCCGCCGCTGCACGGCGTCATCTGAGCAGCACCGAATCGAGAGAAGGACATTCCTGTGACAGTCACCGTCGTCGTCGGAAATCCGAAGCCGGCCTCGCGCACCCTCGATGCCGCCGTGCGGGTCGCGCAGGCGCTGCGACCGGGCGTGGAACCGCAGGTCATCGACCTGGTCACGCTCGGGCCCGGGCTGCTGGGCTGGGGTGATCCCGCAGTGGCCGCCGCCGCGGGCACCGTCGCCGGTTCGGAGCTGGTGGTCTTCGCCAGCCCGACCTTCAAGGCCACCTACACCGGGCTGCTCAAGCTGTTCCTCGAACAGTTCGATGGCGGCACCGGGCTGGCGGGCGTGGTCACCGTGCCGGTGATGCTCGGCGCGGGCCCCGCCCACGCCCTCGCACCCGACCTGCTGCTCAAGCCGGTGCTGGTGGAGATCGGCGGGATCGCCGCGCTGCCCGGCCTCTACCTCGCCGACCGCACCTACGCCGAGGACGGCGTCATCGAGTCCTACGCGCAGCGCTGGGCACCGGTCGTCGCCGCCCTCACCGATCTACCCGTGGAAGCGACGAATCATGCGTGAGCTCTTGGACTTTCCCGCCGACGGCAACGGCCTGCGCCGCGCCTTCGCCAACTTTCCCAGCGGAGTGGTCGCGGTGTGCGCCGACATCGACGGCACCCCCCACGGACTGGCGGTGAGCACCTTCGTGCCCGTCTCCCTCGACCCGCCCCTGGTCTCGTTCTGCGTGCAGAACTCGTCGTCGACGTGGCCCAAACTGGCCGGCGCGGGCCACCTCGGCCTGAGCCTGCTCGGCACCGACCAGCAGGCCGCCGCCAAGGCCCTCGGCGCCCGAAACGGCGACCGCTTCCGCGAGACGGACCTGCACCGCGGCACCGGCGAGGCGGTCTTCATCGACGGTGCCACCGCCTGGATCGAGGGCGTGCCCGAAACCCACGTTCCCGCAGGCGATCACATCGTGGTCATCCTGCGTGTGCACCGCGTCGCGGCACGCGAGGATGTCGATCCGCTGGTCTTCCACGCGAGCAAATTCCGCACGCTGCACACGGGCTGATCGAGAGTGAACTCCGCCCCTCCGGGGGCGGAGGGCCGCGGTGGTACGCCTATCGGCTGGTGTGATCGTCGGCGAGCAGCGGTGGGAGTAGGGCTTCGGCGGCTTCCGCGGCGAGTTCGGGGGCGTGGGTGGGGATGGTGCCTTCGGTGCGGAGGTGGCGGCGGACCAGGGTGTAGGGGATGTCGACTATGGCCAGGACAACCCGGTCGATCTCGGTGGGGGATCGGGCGCCGAGGCGGTGGGCCAGGTCGGTGATGGCGGTCATGATCGCGGTGTTGGTCTGGTCGGTTGCCTCGCGGGCGGTGGGGGGCCAGTCGTGTTCGCCCAGTTCTCTGGCGCCTGCCAGGAGGACGGCGGCGTCGGTGAGGTTGTCGCGGGACCAGGTGACCGCGTAGGCGGCGGCCGCGCGGGCGGCTGCTCGCGGTGGCTCCTCGTGGAGGACCTCGTGCAGCCCCGTGTGGAAGCGGGTCAGGCTGCGTAGCCACAGGGCCGACAGGAGCGAGGCGCGGTCGGGGAAGCGGTGGTAGACCGAGCCGCTCGGGGCGCCGACCGCTTTGGCGACCGCCGACATGGTGGCCGCGGCCGGGCCCGATCCCGCGACCAGAGTGGCGGCCGCGTCGAGGAGTTGATCTCTGTCGTGCTTGGCAGGTCTTCCCATGAATTGGAGATTATGCTCTAATTCTGTTTTAGAGGGTTGTCTCTAAAATATGCCGGAGGAGTCGGTCGATGGGTGTCGTCAACGTTCATACGAGGTGGTTGCCGGTTTCCGCGGCGGAAGCGGGGGCGTTGATCGACTCGCTCGCCGGGCCCGACGACCGGCTGTGGCCGACCGGGGAGTGGCCGCCGATGGAGTTCGACCGGCCACTCGGCGTGGGCGCGGTCGGCGGCCACGGGCCGGTGCGGTACACGGTGCAGCACTACGTGCCCGGCGAGTGGGTCCGGTTCGGTTTCACCGGCCCACGCGGTTTCGACGGCTTCCACGAGTTCACCGTCCACCCCGGCCCCGACGGCACCATCGCCCTCCGGCACACCCTGGCCATCCAGCCCACCGGCCCCGCCCGCCTCACCTGGCCGCTGGCGTTCCGCTGGCTCCATGACGCCTGTCTCGAGGACAGCCTCGACAAGGCCGAGCGTGATCTCACCGGCACCGTCGCCAGGCCGGCCCGCTGGAGTTGGTACGTGAAGCTGCTCCACGCGATCAGCGAGCGAGTCTTCCGCGACTGATCGTCGCCGTTCCCCGGCGCGAAGAGCGTCAGCGCAAGGCGCGCAGGTATCGGCGGCGGTACCAGCGCTGAGCGAGCAGCAGGACCGGAAAAGCCTTCCGCCACAGCCCATGTGGTGCCGCCGCGGTCACGGACCGAAGCGTCAGATGGACTCCGCCATCGGAATCACGGTGCACGATGAACGCCTCCTCACCGGAAACCGGATGCCCGACCAGGGTGCCGTAGGCGAATCCGCAGCGGTCGGGAGTATCGACCATGGCGACGACGAGCGCGGGTTCGACGACGCGCAGTGGCCCGACACGCGCGACGATCCGATACCGCCCACCTTCCCGCGCGGCAACCGATCCCGAACCATCTGCGGCATCGACCCGAAAACCACTGCGCTGCTTGATCTCCCAATCCAGCACATCGACCCTGACCCGCTGCCACAATTCCTCGCCGCGGCCGAGTGGCACCGTGACACTGAACCGCCGATACCCGGGGAGGACGGCGGTCCAGTCGCCTTCGGCGGGCGCGGTAACCCCGGGCCTGGTGTAGGTGAGTGGCGGACTGTCGGGCACCGGTCCGACACTAATCGGAGTGCCCGAAACGTCGAAAGCCCCCAGAGAATCTATCTGGGGGCTTTCCGTATGAGCCGATGACGGGAATCGAACGCGCTGTCTGCTTGGGGAGCAGGCGGACGTATAGGAATAGCGTTCTGACCTGGGACAGCAGTTGCGCGTGAGGTGCCCAGATTTACCCTGCCTCGGGGCACGAACGGGGCACGCCCGGTGAGCATCTTCAGGCGAGTTGCTTGCGGCCGAACGTCCGCTTATGCCGAATCACCGAGTTCGCGGCGAGACAGGGCAGGCATTCGGCAGGAGACTGGCTCGGCTCTCCACGTGGCTGCACGAGGAACCGATCTGTGACCTGCGGAATGGCATATTGTGACTACGCCGTAGGCGAAAAGTACCTGATGCAGGGCCAGGCAATCGCTGCGGCGACTGGAACGCCCTTTCAACATCTTTCGGCGGCTCAGCGACTGTGTGCCGGTGCTGGCAGATCGCATTGGAGAACGCTTCGTGGGCTAGCCCCTCACGGGGATGTTTGTGCATGGCTGACGAACGGCCGCGTGTGCCGCTTATCGCGCGTTCTGGTGACCGGCATTGGCCCTGGTCTGGGTTGGTCTGCGCAGGGAGGGGGCTGGCTACCCGCCTGCCCCGTAGGGCCTGCCCTTGACGCGCGAGTGGCGCACGAACACAATGCAGGCCAACCCAGGCCAGGGCCACGCGGCCACCGGTCGCGATACCGGCGACCTCACCGCGCAGTCCCGGCATAGGGCGGACATTCTGATCCCGGCGACGACAGCTGGGCACCGGAGGCGGCAGATGTCGTGCCCACATCACTCGTCGTAGAAGTCCTCGTCATCTGAATAGAACCAGGCGCATGAAGCCCGTGCCGCTGGATTCGCTTCTGTCACTAGCCGTCCAACTGCAGCGTCCACTGACTCCTGCCAGCGCACAAACCCTCTCCCCGCGTAGCGTGCCATGAACGCGTCGTAGTCGAGGTCGTCTGTCGATCCGTGCATGGTCCACCGCCCATCGTCCGTGGGCGTCAGCTCTCCGTGGTTCGGCTCCAGCCCTTCCTGTTCCAGGAACGCACGGACCGCAGGTAGTACGAGGTTGGCCTGTTGCGCTGTGAGCGGCTCCCAGACGCGGAAGGTGAATCGAAACAGGTTGTTCACGTGCTGGAACGCTATGTCATCAGACCGACAATCACCGCCGAAGGAATCTGCGGTTTCTGCTCAGCAATTCGCCGGGCAGGGTTTCCTGGTCGGCGAGGATCGATCCCTTGCGACCGGTGCTTTCCCCGGCCGGGCAGGCGAACCCACACGCGGCCGCGGACACGATTCTGGCCGATGAGCTGGGACGAGATCGGCTGGAACAACCACGCCGGGGGAATCCGCTGCGCCGGTCGAACTTCACCCAGATTGTGAAGTGGAAGAACGTCGTGGCCTCGGTAGGGCTCGCTGGTATCCACTTCCACGACCTGCGGCACGCCGGAAACCTCTGGGCCTCGAAGTCGGGGATGTCCACCAAGGACCCGATGGCGCGGACGGGCCACGACGACATGCGAGCGGCGCTGGATCTACCAGGGCCACCGATGACGCGGAGCGCCGTATTGCCGACGATCTGTCGCGAATGGCGACGGAGTATCGGGAAGGCCGTTGCAGTGCCTGAGTGGCACGTACGTGGCACGGCGACGGATCGAACACTGACCGGACCGACCAGCGGAAACAACGAAACCCCCCGGATGACCTGGGGGGTTTCGCTTTTGAGCCGATGACGGGAATCGAACCCGCGCTGTCTGCTTGGGAAGCAGAAGTTCTACCATTGAACTACATCGGCGTGCGTTCATCGAGCGCGATCGCGACTCTATCAGACCGGCTCGTGTGCTGGTCAATTCTTCGGGTCGGTCAGGTGTGGTGGTAGAGGATCGTGGTGGTGAGGGTGGCTGTGGAGAGGGTCAGGGAGGCTGTGGGGGCGGCCAGGGCGTGGTTGTGGACTCGCAGGTGGGCGAGGATGGCGCCGAGGAAGTAGAGGACGAGGGCGGTGGCGGTGGCTGTGCCGAGGGGTGGGATGGCCAGGCCGGCGAGTAGGCCGAGGGTGGCGGCGCCGAGGAGGGTGCCCAGGGGGAGCATCCAGGAGTGGGGGATGCCGATCTGGTCGGCGGCGGCGACCGGGATCGGGTGGTGCGTGTAGTTCATCCAGCAGCCGGTTCCGGTGAACAGGGCGGTGAGGATGGTCAGGGTGAGGTGGCGCGTCGACGGTGCTCGTCGCCGGGACGGGTGCGGGAATGGTTGCGGCGCATCGGCATCCGGCGTGGAAGCTGATCCTGCCGATCGGCGCTTCGGGGGTCGAGTTCCTCGGGATGCGGCGACGGTGCCTCGCGGGCGCGATGCTCGTTCCGCCGCAGTGGCCGCATGCGTGCCGGGTGCCGGGTGGGTTCGTGCGGGTGTCGATCGATGCGCATCTGCTGGCTGCGCGCCGGGAGCCGCTCGTGCTGTCGACGGGCGACAAGCGTCGGTTGCTCGCCGCGCTCGCGATGGGCGCCGATCTCGCCGACGACCCCGATCTGACGGCGTTGCGGACCGAGGTGGTGCGACAGTGCGGTGCGGCCGAGGGGGTCGATGAACGGGTGGTGCGGGCGGTCGAGCGGTTGGGCGCGGCGTCGTCGCTGGCCGGGCTCGCTGATTCGGTGGGGTTGTCGGCGCCGCGGTTGCGGAATCTGGTGCGGGCACAGGTGGGGGTGCCACTCGCCCGGCTGCGTCGGTGGGAGCGCCTACGACAGGCCGCTCTTGCCCTGCCCACCGGCACGGTCGCCGCGGCGGCCGCTGGCGCGGAGTTCGCGGATCAAGCGCATCTCGCGAGGACGGCGCGTGAGCTGGTGGGTCGGACGCCGTCGTCGATAGTGCGCTGAGCGGGCGCGTCGGGGATCGGTGCCGGTCGCGCGGCGCGTGCGGCCGGGTGAAACGGCGAGTGCGCTTTACAGTGCGAAAGCGGGTCCCGCACTCATCGATCGACGTGGTGGTGCGCGTGCTCGGTAGGGCCGCCTGTGGGTGGCGTGACAGGTTTCCGGTTCGCGTGGTCGGCTCGGTGTCTGCTGGGTCGTCGGCCGGGTGAGGAAAGGCTGACTGGATGAAGCGGGTTCTGTTCGTTTCGGTGATCGCGGCGCTGGCTGTTGTGGGGGCGGGGTGTTCGGACGACTCCGGGTCGGATACCGGCACCACCACGACCACCAGCAAGACCACGACCGCCGCGGTGACGACCACCATGGACGACCACGACGAAGGGCACGGCGAACCGGGCCATCAGCACACGCCGCAGCCGACGCAGAGCATGATGCCGAATCCGAACGGGGACGGGACGTGGGTGCCATGTGAGGGGACGATCTGTACGAACCCCAACCACGGTGGCGGGGACCCGACGCCGACGAGCATGATGCCGAATCCGAACGGGGACGGGACGTGGGTGCCGTGTGAGGGGACGATCTGCACCAATCCCAACCACGGCGGCGGTGACGACCCGGAGAGCTCGGCGCCCGCACCGACCACGACCGCCGGCGGGTAGCCGGGCTCGGGGGGTGGGGCTACCTGCGGGATCGGGCTGCCTACACTGGGCCGGTGCTGCTCTCCGATCGTGACATCAGGGCCGAGATCGCCGCGGGGCGGCTCGGCGTGGAACCGATGCTCGAGTCGATGGTCCAGCCGTCGAGCATCGACGTGCGCCTCGACGGGCTGTTCCGGGTGTTCGACAACAGTCGCTACACCCATATCGATCCGGCACTGCAGCAGGACGAGCTGACCAGCCTGGTCGAGCCGAAGCCGGGCGAGCCGTTCGTGCTGCACCCGGGCGAGTTCGTGCTCGGGTCCACGCTCGAGGTGTGCACCCTGCCCGACGACCTGGCCGGACGGCTGGAGGGCAAGTCGAGCCTGGGGCGGCTCGGGCTGCTCACGCATTCGACGGCGGGGTTCATCGACCCGGGGTTCAGCGGGCACATCACCCTGGAGCTGTCGAACGTGGCGAACCTGCCGATCACGCTGTGGCCGGGGATGAAGATCGGGCAGCTGTGCCTGATCCGGCTGAGCAGCCCGGCCGAGCACCCCTACGGCAGCGCAGCGGCCGGGTCGAAATACCAGGGTCAGCGCGGGCCGACGCCGTCGCGCTCGTACCTCAACTTCCCCCTGCCCGACGCCTCGGTCAGCGCCGTCGAGACCCGCTGAGGGCCGACTTCCAGCGCGATCCGCAGCACCAGCGACAGCGGCGGCGCCATATCGTCGCGGGTGGGTGGGCGCACCCAGTGACAGCCCTCGCGGCTCCACCGGCCCAGGCTGGTCGGCAGCATGACCGCGCTGCCGATACCGGGGATGTCGATATCGACACCGGACAGTTCGGCGGCCACCTCGGGGGTGGGCCTGGCATCCGGTTCGGCCAGCAGGCTCCAGCGGATCTGGCGCGCGAGCACCGCGCCCTCCTTGCGCTGCTCACGCAGCACCGCGAACACCTTCTCGGCGCGCGCGGTGGGCAGATGCACCACGCAGAGCCGGTCGGTGATCGGCAACATCACGAAGCCGCCACGCTCGCGCACGGGTAGCCCGAATTCGCGCTGGTAGCAGCTCACCCAGTCATCGACAGTCCTGGCTTCCACGCTTCCAGCATGCGCGCGCGGGCCCGCGCGCGACCACTGCCCCGCACCGCCCTTTCACTGCCTCAGGCAAACGATTCCGTGAACTTGTGGCGTGTCTCACTGTCTCGCTCGTACTCTGGAGAAAGTTGTCCGTCAAATGAGGTGACGCCGTGGTAGGGGAGTGGACAGGCAGAGAGGCTCGAGCTCTCCGCGATGCGAAGCGAATGAGCATCCGGGAGTTCGCAGCTCATCTCGGCGTGCACGAACGCCTGGTGTCCAAATGGGAGGCCGGCGGGTCGCGGGTGCGGCCACGGCCGGTGAACCAGGCAGCGCTGGACACGTCGCTGGCTCGTTCCGACGACGTTGTGCGCGCACGTTTCTCGACCCTGCTGGCGCCCGCGGGCGCCGACGCCGACCTGCTCGCCTTCGTCGACGCCGGTGCGGTCAAAGGTGCTGTGCCCGAAGTGATGTCGGAGAAGGAGTTGATCATGGCGGCTGCGCACGAGGCCAGCGAGCACGCGGCTGCCGCGGAGAGCACCAATGTCGGTGCGACCACGTTGGCCCAGCTCGATGCCGACGTGCGCCGCATCGCCAACGAATACGTCCATGCCGCACCGGCACCCATGATGATGGAGATGCTGCGGGTGCGGCGGCGGGTGTACCGACTACTCGACGGGCAGCAGAAGCCGGTCGACACCAGTCATCTGTATTTACTGGCGGGCACCCTGTCGGGACTGTTGGCGAACGCGAGCACCGACCTCGGCTATCTCGACGCGGCGGGCGAACAGATCAGGGCCGCATGGGCTTACGCGGAACTGAGCGGGCACAACGGGTTGCGTGCGTGGACCCGCGGGATGCACGCGCTGATCGAGAACTGGTCGGACCGGCCGCGCAACGCGGTCCAATTGGCCAGGAGCGGGCAGGAATTCGCCGCGCCGGGACTGGCGCGGGTCCGGCTGCTCAATATCGAGGCCAGGGTGTGGGCGCGGCTGGGCAGCGACACCGATTCCGATCGCTGCCTGCGCGCGGCCGAGTCGGCCGTCAGTGACCGGCGCGACGAACTGCACGACGAGATCGGCGGGGTGTTCGGGTTCGGCCCGGCCAAGGCCGCCTACTACGCCGGTGCCACCTGCATCCAGCTCGGCCGCGCCGAGCAGGCCCTGGCGGCCACCGAACGGGCCATCGGTCTCTATACCAGCGGGCCGCCGCTGCAACGTTCCTACGGGGCCGAATCGCTGGCCCGGGTCGACAACGCCGCCGCCCACCTGGTCAACGGCAGCATCGACGGTGCGGCCGCGGCGCTGCGCCCGGTCCTCGACCTGCCCGAGGACCGCCGGATCGCCCAGCTCGGCGAGCGGCTCACCGGGCTGCGCCGCCGCATCGCCGCGCCCACCTACCGCGACGCCGTCGAGGCGCGTGGCCTGGACGAACGCATCGAGGAATTCTGCGTCGCGACGGCCGCGCCACCGCGACGCCCGTAGCCACGGCGACGCGACAGCTGAATACGGCGCGCACCGCGCCGGAGCCCGGCCGGGAGCCCGGGGCCGCGGCAGCGCTCTTACCATGGACGAGTGACCCCTAGTCAATCGCCGCATGTGCCGCCGCGCGTTCTCGAGCAGTCGACCAAGCTGCAGAACGTGCTCTACGAGATCCGTGGGCCGGTACACGCGCACGCGGCACGGCTCGAGGCCGAGGGACACCGCATCCTCAAGCTCAATATCGGCAACCCGGCGCCCTTCGGTTTCGAGGCGCCCGACGTGATCATGCGCGACATGATCGCGGCGCTGCCGGTGGCCCAGGGCTACTCCGAGTCCAAGGGCATCCTGTCGGCGCGGCGCGCGATCGTCACCCGCTACGAGCTGGTGCCGGGCTTCCCCGAGCTCGACGTGGACGACATCTACCTGGGCAACGGCGTCTCCGAGCTGATCACCATCACCATGCAGGCGCTGCTGGACAACGGCGACGAGGTGCTCATCCCCGCGCCGGACTACCCGCTGTGGACGGCCATGACCAGCCTCGCGGGCGGCACCCCGGTGCACTACCTGTGCGACGAGACCAACGGCTGGCAGCCCGACGTCGCCGACATCGAAGCCAAGATCACCGACAAGACCAAGGCGCTGCTGGTGATCAACCCGAACAACCCGACGGGTGCGGTGTACTCGGCGGAGGTGCTCCAGCAGCTCGTCGACCTGGCGCGCAAGCACCGGCTGCTGCTGCTGGCCGATGAGATCTACGACAAGATCCTCTACGACGACGCCAAGCACATCTCGCTGGCCTCGCTGGCCCCCGACCTGCTGTGCCTGACCTTCAACGGCCTGTCCAAGGCCTACCGGGTGGCCGGGTACCGCTCGGGCTGGCTGGCCATCACCGGCCCCAAGGACCACGCGGCGGGCTTCCTCGAGGGCATCGATCTGCTGGCCTCCACCCGGCTGTGTCCCAATGTTCCCGCTCAGCACGCGATTCAAGTGGCGCTGGGTGGGTATCAGAGCATCGACGATCTGATCCTGCCCGGCGGCAGGCTGCTCGAGCAGCGCGATGTGGCCTACGAGAAGCTGAACATGATTCCGGGTGTGTCGTGTGTGAAGCCACGCGGCGCGCTCTACGCCTTCCCGCGGCTGGATCCGAACGTCCACGAGATCCACGACGACGCGAAGCTGGTGCTGGATCTGCTGCTGCAGGAGAAGATCCTGATGGTGCAGGGCACCGGGTTCAACTGGCCCGACACCGACCACCTGCGGATCGTGACCCTGCCGTGGGCCAGGGACCTGTCGGTGGCGATCGAGCGGTTCGGCAACTTCCTGTCGAGCTACCGACAGTGAGAGCTCACCTGTCAGGGTCTTGACCTGTGAGTTCTCCGGGGTTCCGGCGGGGTCTACGTCCTGTTAGATCAGCCAAAACAGACTCCGGGTTCGGAATTCTCAAGGTTTTGAAGACTTACTAGTGCAAAAGTCCAACTTTTGTGTACAGTAGTCCTCGGCGCTACGGCGCCCGGCCCGGTTGTCTACCCCCCCTGGACAACCGAGAGCCTCAGGTACGCGCGCCTACCCCCCTGGGCGCCTGCCTGCGGGCGGCGGAGACATCCCCCTGCTCTCCGCCGCCCCCACCAACGAGAACTCCCCGCGCCACCGGCGCGGGGAGTTCTGTGTTTTCGCGGGTCCGCGTCAGAAAGCGGGGACGTCGCTGGTGCTGGCGTTGCCGCCGATGGACTTCTGGAGGGTGATCTCCCAGTCCGAGTCACCGTCGAAGGCGTCGTCGAACTTCGAGAACTGCTGGTCGCGGGTGAAGGACAGGGTGGCCTGGTCCCAGTCCTCGCCGGACTTCATGTACACGTAGTACGTGCCCTCGATGCCGGTCAGCGTGGCCTTCGAGTTGGCGCGCACGTAGATCGTGGCCTGCGGCGACTTCGGGTCGCCGTTGGTGACCACGATGGCGCAGTCGACGTCGTTGCCGTTGTCGATATCCAGGGAGCCCGCCCCGGTCAGGCCGTCCTGCTGGACGACCTCGCCGTTGCCCGCCTGACGGTTCAGCAGCGGCAGATCCGGCAGCGACGGCACGACCGGCGCGGCCAGCGTGGACGACGGCGTCGGCGCCGAGCCCGTCTTCGTCGTATCGTCACACCCGCTGAGCACTACCGCCGCTGATGCCGCGGCCACGACGAACACACTTCGTTTCACGATGATTCCCACCCGTTCGATCCAAGTCTGGTTCAACCAGAACAACTCTCGCGAAACAATAACGTGTGCCGCCGACAACATCGCCCGCACCGGGGTGTCATCGCTGGGTTGTTGAAAACGACATCCCTTAAGGTTTTCGGGGTGAGCGATCATCATCACCACCACCATCACGATTCCGGGCCGATTGCCATCGGCGCCACGGCCGCCAAGGTCGTCGTCGGGTTACTGGCCTTCATCGGGGTGGTCGTGCTGATCGCCACGGTGGTGCTGTGGCCCAGCGCGCAGAACGTGGAGATCCCGCTGCCCATGCAGACGGTGTCCGGCGGCGCGGTGGAGACCGAGGCCGGGACCGTGGTGCTCCAGGACATCGGGCCGTGCGGCAGCCCCTCGCTGGGCAAGGTGTTCGCCGAGACACCGGTGCCGCCGCGGACCGCCGCCTACGAGTGCCAGCGCAGCATCATCGAGATCCGGTCGGGGCCGGACAAGGGCAGCAAGACGCTGTTCGAGATCGCGCCGGGCCCCGGGCAGCCGGACCTGCGCGCCGGTGACGAGATCCGGATCGTGCGGGCCGAAGACCCCAGCGGCACCACCATGTACGCGTTCGAGGACTACTCACGCGGCCTGCCGCTCACGCTGATCGTGCTGGCCTTCGTGGTGGTGATCTGCGTCGTCGCGCGCTGGCGCGGCTTCCGGGCGCTGGTCGGGCTCTGCTTCGCCTTCGGCGTGGTGGTGATCTTCCTGCTGCCCGCGCTGCTCGACGGCAAACCGGCCATCCCGGTCGCGCTGGTCTCGGGCGCGCTGATCCTCTACGTGGTGCTGTACCTGGCGCACGGGGTGAACCTGCGCACCAGTTCGGCGCTACTCGGGACGCTCGCGTCCATGCTGGTGGCGGCCGCGCTGTCCTGGCTCACCCTCGAGATCACCCATCTCACGGGGTTGTCGGAGGAACAGAACACCAATGTGGCCACCTACATCCAGCACGTCAGCATCACCGGGCTGCTGCTGGCCGGGTTCATCATCGGCTCGCTCGGTGTGCTCAACGACGTGACCATCACCCAGGCCTCGGCGGCCTTCGAACTCGCCGCCCTCGACGAAGGCGCCTCGCGGCGCGAGGTGTTCACCGCGGCCATGCGGGTGGGGCGCGACCACATCGCCAGCACCGTCTACACCCTGGTGCTCGCCTACGCCGGTGGCGCGCTGCCGCTGCTGCTGCTGTTCAGCGTGGCGGGACGCTCGATCACCGATGTGCTCACCGGTGACGCGGTCGCCATCGAGATCGCGCGCTCGGCGGTCGGCGGTATCGCGCTGGCCCTGTCGGTGCCGCTGACCACCGGTATCGCGGTGCTGCTGGCCCGCCCGTTCGGCGGCAAGCAGGCCGAGGTCGCGCCGCAGCGCGCCCGGCACGCGCGCCACTGAGCGGTTACTGACCCGGCGGGGGGAAGCCGGGAAGGACCACCGGCGGCAGGGTCGGCAGGACGACCGGCGGCAGGCCGGGCACCACGGTGAAGGTGTTCGGGCCCGCCGACGGCGCTGCGGGGGCGGTGGGTTCGTCGTCGAGCTGACGCGCGGGCGGGGCCGCGACCGTCGCGTGCACGGCGTCGGAGGTCGGCGCGGCCGAGGTGGTCGGACCGGCCTGGGTCGGGCGCGGTTCGGTGGTGGCGGGCACGGCCTGCGGTTCGTCGCTGGAGTTGCCGCGTTCGAGAACCTCGGGACCGTAGCCGAGGCCGAGACCGATCGCGGCGACCACCACCAGCGAACTCACCGTCAGCACGGCGGCATTGAGCTCGCGGCGGTTCTGGCCGCTGCGGCCGGCCAGCGCGCTGAGCGGACGGCGCCGGGCCGGGGCGGTCAGCCAGGCGGGGGTGGAGTCGGTCTCGTCGTCGACCGGGATGATCGCGGGCGCGACGGGCGCCTGCTTGACCTGCGCGGGCCGGGCCAGCAGCGCCGCGCCCTTGGCCAGCGCGGTCTCCGGCTCGGCGGGCACGACCACCGGCACACCGATGGTGCGCTCGAGCACCCGCGCGATCAGCGGGATGCGGGCGCCGCCGCCGATCACCAGCACCGCCTGCACGGGATGCTGGGAGCGGATGATGGCATCGCGGGTCATCCGCGCCGACGACTCGATCGCCAGCATCATCAGCGCTTCGAAGTTCTCCTGCGTGAGCAGCACCAGGCCCTGCTCGCTGGGCAGCGCCACCGCGTTGCTGTTGGACAACTGCTCCTTGGCGGCCCGGCACAGCGCGTCCAGGGCGGCCAGGCCCGCCGGATCGGCGGGGTGGGCGATGCGGCCCGAGGCGATCTGCTGCTCGCGGATCAGCGAGTCCAGGTAGTCGCCGCTGATGTCGCTGATCCGCTCGCACTGATACACATCGCTGGTGTGCGCGTTCACCACGCTCACCGTGAGCCCGGAACTGCCCAGGTCGTAGACGGCCAGCGTGGACACTTCACGCATATCGGCGGTGGCGTGCGCGAAATGCACGGCGGCGACGGCTTCGGGCACCAGCTGGTAGTTGGTGAGCTGGCGGCGCGCCATCGAGGCGCGGATCGCCCTGGCCTGCTGATCACTGCGGAAAGTGATGGTGGTGGCGCCGATCTCGGGGGCGGCGGCCAGTGCGGCGGCGATGGCGTCGGCGGCGGCTTCCTCGGCGTGCTGCTCGGGCATCGTCAAGGTCTGGACCTGGAACGTGGGCGTGTGCTGTCCGCCGTGCTGAGGGCACGCGAGGCGCACCGTGCCGGCCCCCACCGATACTCCCAGAACCGCACTCATCAGCTGCCCATCTCGCTACCTACTGCACGACATGCGGAGCCTGCGTATTCGGACCGAACGTCCGGCAGCCCCCGCTTGGACCGCCACTCTACGGGGTGCCGAGTCCGGCGTACACCCACCCGGCATCGCGCCAGGTGGCGCGGTCCAGGCAGTTGCGGCCGTCGATGATCGAGCGGGCGCGGACCACCGGGTCCAGGTCGGCCGGCGTCAGCGCGGTGAACTCGTTCCACTCGGTCAGCACGAGGACCACGTCGGCCCGATCGCACGCCTCGGCGACGGAGGTCGCGTAGTTCAGGGTCGGGAAGACCCGGCGCGAATTCTCCACCGCCTTCGGGTCGTAGACGGTGACCACGGCGCCGTGCAGCTGGATCATGCCCGCCACGTTCAGCGCGGGGGAGTCGCGCACGTCGTCGGACTCCGGTTTGAACGCCGCGCCGAGCACCGCGACGTTCGCGCCGAGCAGCGAGCCGCCGCAGGCGCGCGCGGCCATGTCGACCACCTTGGTGCGGCGGCGCATGTTGATGTTGTCGACCTCGCGCAGGAAGGCCACGGCGTGGTCGGCGCCGAGCTCCCCGGATCGGGCCATGAACGCGCGGATGTCCTTGGGCAGGCAGCCACCGCCGAAACCCAGTCCGGCATTGAGGAACCGGCGGCCGATGCGGGCGTCGTAGCCGAGCGCGTCGGCCAGCATGGTCACATCGGCGCCGGTGGCCTCGCAGACTTCCGAGACGGCGTTGATGAACGAGATCTTCGTCGCGAGAAAGGCGTTCGCGGAGACCTTCACCAGTTCGGCGGTGGCCAGGTCGGTGCGCAGGAAGGGGATCTCGGCGGCGATCAGGTCGGCGTAGAGCTCGAGGAGCTGCTGTTCGACCCAGTCGGCGCGCTCGCGGGTGCGGTCCAGGCCCAGGACCAGACGGTCCGGGCGCAGGGTGTCCTGGACGGCGAAGCCCTCGCGCAGGAACTCCGGATTCCAGGCGACCTCGACGTCGACGTCGGCCTGCTGCCTCGCGCGAACGCCCAGCGCCGCGGCGGTTCCCACCGGGACGGTCGACTTGCCGACGATCACCGCCGGGCGTCGCAGCAGCGGCGCGAGCGTATCCACCACGGCGTGCACGTATTTCAGGTCGGCGCCGTACTCGCCCTTCTTCTGCGGGGTGCCGACGCCGAGGAAGTGCACGTCGGCGTGGTCGGCGGCGTCGGCGTAGTCGGTGGTGAAGCGCAGCCTGCCCGCGGCGAGATTGCGTTGCAATACCTGTTCGAGGCCCGGCTCGTAGAACGGCACCACTCCATCGGCCAGTTTGGCCACCTTGCCGGGATCGACGTCGACCCCGACCACGTCATGCCCCAGATCGGCCATGCACGCTGCGTGCGTGGCCCCCAGGTAGCCCGTTCCGAAGACTGTGCATCGCATGACTCTGTTGGTAGGCGTTGTGCATGGCTACGCCGCGTCAGCCAGGCGAGAGGGGGTGCAACATCTGGTGTACAGGGAACGACAGGTGCCGATCGCGGCGCTTCTACCTGCGGTGATGTATGTGCGTGGTTCGTTTCGGGGCCCGCGCGGACGTGTCTGCGTCGTGTGCCGGAGCCCGCTCACTAGCATCGGGATGTGCGCAGGGTCCTAGTCGTGGTGGCCGGGTTGCTGCTCGTCGTGGCGCTCGCCGTGGTCGCCCTGTGGCCGGTGTACGTGCGGCCGCGCACCGATGCGCCCGCTCCCGCCGACGCGATCCTGATCCTCGGCGGCGCCCACGACGGCCGCGAGGAACTCGGTCTGCGGCTGGCCGCCGAGGGGTACGCGCCGCGCGTACTGGTCTCCAACCCCTACGAGCACAGCGCGATGATCAACCGGATCTGCCACGGCGGCTACAGCTTCGAGGTGATCTGCTTCGACCCCAGCCCCCGCACCACCCTCGGCGAAGGCCGCGAACTCGCCCGCCTCGGCGCCAACTGGGACCGCGTCATCGTGGTCACCTTCACCCCCCACATCTCCCGATCCCGCTACATCCTCGGCGAATGCTGGCCCGGCGAACTCCTTTTCGTCGACCCGCGACCCCACCTCTCCCCACCCCGCTGGGCCTGGGACTACGCCTACCAGTCGGCGGGCTACGTCAAAGCCTGGTTCGCCGACTGCTGACAGCGGTCTCCGAATCGTCATTCGCCCAGTCTGCGAATCCGCCTGGGGGTCGGCTCCGAGATCAGGATGCGCAGGGCGTCCATCGCCGCAGGGCGTCGCTGTGCCGGGACTTGTAGCCACGACCCGTGACGGGAATCCGACAGCCGGGTATGGAGTGCTTGCAGCCGTTTCCGGTCACTTCCGATCATGCGTTGCCGGTCGGCATCGGGGTCGGTGACGCCGCACAGTGGGGTCGCGGCGTCTTCCAGATGCCGGTCTCGGTCTCGTGCGTCAGCCTGGTATGCGGCACCCTTCAATACCAAAGCACCCAGCGGGTCGGGAAGACTGAAGGTGACCGGTGGTCCCTGGTCAGGTTCGATTCGGCAGTTCACGGTCTTACGCAGCGCGGACGTCCCCGCCGGAATCGCGAAGACCCGGCGGCCGGCAGCCGTGGGCTGGTGGCGCGGTGCCAGGTTGTCGGCGACCATGACATCCACCTGCGCGCCAGCGCGTTCGAAACGATGTACGAAAGCGCGGCGGTCACCAGGGACGACCAGCGAATACCCGAGCTGGTCGAGCGCTTGGGCAGCGCGCCGGAAGGTCGTTGCACCGGTTTCGATATGCAGCACCATGTCGACGTCGACGGTCGCTCGAGTCGGTGGTAGTCCGGCGTGGACAGCGTGGATCTGCACCATGAGCCCGCCCACCAATGTCCAGCAGTCGCCGGGAACAGTTCGGCGATCTCGATGAGTTGCGGCCATGGCGGCCCCCAGCCGCCGTCGGGGCTGGCGACAGACCACAGTGCGCGAGCGGCGTTCACTGTCGCCCTGCGATGTCGAGAAGTCGAGCCAACTGTGCTGTGCCCGCCGCTTGTTCCCTGGTGTTCAGCGACTCGGCGAGGTCGAGTGCGATCGTTGCGGCCGGGAGACGACCGCCGACGAACGCTCGTTCCTCTGCCACCGCCCGTATCGTGACCTGTCCGGCAGGGTCCGGCGTCAGGACGTATGCCCGGACAAGCTCAGCGACGGATTCCATCGGGGAGTAGCCGTCGACCGAATCGTACGAGGGCGTCAGGCCCAACAAGTCGGCATCGGGTCCCGACAAGGCGCTCGCTCCGGTGAGGATCAGATCCCGTTCCAGTTCAGGTAGCAGCGACGGATGGCAGCGGAAGCGACGCACGTCGGCGCGATTCCTGGTCAGTTGCGCGAGGTCGTCCGGTGATGCGGTGGCCAGGCGATGAGTGATCCGACCTCGCTGGGCGGCGGTGATCCATCTGGGCACACCATTCGACAGCATGACGATCGCCGCCCATGCGTTCGTCTGCGTCCACGGCCTTCCCTGTCGGGAGTCCATGCGCTTGCGCCGAAGCACCGAACGCGTATCGACGAGAACAGAGCGCCCGACCTTTCGTGACACCGTGAGGTGGCCTGCTGCAACCAGCCTCTGCACTTGACGTGGGCGGACTCCCAGCGCCGTTGCGGCTTCGGCCACGGTCATCGCATCCATACACATATAGTCGCTTATGCGTCTATATGTGTAAACCCCGATTGCGAGCCAGGTATGTCTAGTTCGCTGAAAACAGATGAGGCGCGGATTCGGAAATCCGCGCCTCATCTGGTTGTTCAGTTGTCAGTTCTTGCGGCCGGGGGCCTTGGCGCCGGATTTGAAGCCGAGGCCGCCGGGCTTGGCGGTCGGCGGGGCGACGGGCGGGGTGCCGTTGCCGTTTCCGTTGCTATGGCCGTTGCCGTTCCCGTTGGTTGTCTCGGCCTGGGGGGCCGGGGCTTCCGGTTCGGGGGTCGGGGTGGGCTCCGGGGCCGCGGGGGTTGTCTCGGCCGGGGCCGGGGCTTCCGCCGGGGCTGCCGGGGCCTTCGCGCCGGGGGCCTTGGGGCCGGGGCGCTTGAAGCCGGACTTCATGGCCAGACCCTTGGCCGCGACGGTCGGCTTGGTTTCGGTGGGAGCCGAAGCCTGGGTCGCGGGGGCTTCGGCTGCCGGGGCAGCTTCAGCCTGCGGGGCTGGGGTGGTGTCCTCGGCGGGGGTCGCCGGGGTTTCCGCCGGGGCTGCCGGGGCCTTCGCGCCGGGGGCCTTGGGGCCGGGGCGCTTGAAGCCGGACTTCATGGCCAGG